>JBAVBF010000818.1:0-7615 GCA_049586115.1 Thermoanaerobaculia bacterium
ACGCCGCGTCGCGCACGTCGCAGATCATCGAAGACAGCGGCGCGAAGCTGGTCCTGACGAACGTGGCGCACGACGACGCGGACGACGCGTTGCCGAGTGTCGCCGGAAACGACCTCGCCTACGTCATGTACACGTCCGGCTCGACCGGCCGCCCGAAAGGGGTGATGGTCGAGCATCGCGGCATGGTCAATCACTGCTTCGCGAAACTCTCCGATCTCGACCTCGGAGAGGACGGCGTGCTCGCGCAGAACGGTCCGCCGACATTCGACATCGTGGTCTGGCAATGCCTGGCGCCGCTCGCAACCGGCGGACGGGTCGTCGTTTTTCCGGACGACGTCGCGGAAGATCCGTCGAAGCTGCTCGACGAAGTGGAAGCGCGCGGCGTGACGGCGCTGCAACTCGTGCCCTCGATGCTGCGCGCGGTCCTCGACGAAGCGCCGCGCGCGCTGACGACGCTGCGCTGGATCGTGCCGACCGGCGAGGCGCTCCCCACCACGCTGTGCCGCCGCTGGCTCGACCGCTATCCCCACATTCCGCTGCTCAACACCTACGGCTCGACCGAGTGCTCCGACGATCAATGTCACTACGTCATCCGGAGCCTCACGCCCGCGGACGACGCGGTGGCGATCGCGTCGATTGGAACGCCGATTCACAACATGACCGCGCACGTGCTCGACGCGAATCTCGCGCCAGTGCCGGCTGGCGTGGCCGGCGATCTCTACATCGGCGGCATCGGTGTCGGCCGCGGCTACATCAATGATCCCGAGCGCACGGCGGCCGCGTTCATCCCCGATCCGTTCAGCAACCGGCCTAACGCGCGGCTTTACCGGACGCGTGATCTGGCCCGCCGCCGCGCCGACGGCAATCTCGACTTCCTCGGCCGCGTCGACGCCATGATCAAACTGCGCGGCTTCCGCATCGAGCCGGGCGAGATCGAAGCGGCGCTCGCGCAGCATCCGTCCGTCGCCGCGGCCGCGGTGATCGCGCGCGAGCATCCATCGCGCGAACGGGTGCTGGTCGCCTACATCGTGGCGCGCGCCGCATCGGCCGACGAGCTGCGCCAGTTCCTGGGCGAGCGTCTGCCGCAGTACATGGTTCCGACCGCGATCACATTCCTCGATGCGCTACCGCTCACCGCGAACGGCAAACTCGATGCGCGCCAGCTTCCCGCACCGCAGTGGGAGGCCAGCGAGGAGCAGGAGATCGTCGCGCCGCGCACGCCGGCCGAGGAGGCGCTCGCCGCGATCTGGGCAGAAGTGCTCGGCCTGGAGCGCGTCGGCGTCACGCAAGACTTCTTCGCCATCGGCGGCGACTCAATCAAGAGCATCCAGATCGTGGCACGCTCCAAACGGGCCGGATTGGAAATCCGTCCCAGCGATCTCTTTCAGCATCCGACCATCGCCGCGCTCGCGCCGGTCGCGAAACACGCGATCGCGAACGACGCGATTTTTTTGCCCGAACAAGACACGTATCCGCTCTCGCCGATGCAGGAGGGGATGCTCTTCCACACGATTTCCGCGCCGTCGACCGACGTCTACGTGCAACAACTTTCGTGTCGCCTGGCCGGCGAGCTGCGCGTCTATGATTTCGAGCGTGCCTGGCAGACGATCGTGCAGCGTCACGCCGTGCTGCGCACCGCGTTCGAATGGCGCGGACTGGCGCAGCCGCAGCAGGTCGTCAGCGATCGCGTGCGCGTTCCACTCGAAGTGATGCCTGCGCAAGACATCGACGCGCTTTGCGCCAGCGAGCGAAGCGCAGGATTCGATCTGAGGCAGGCGCCGCTGATGCGGCTCAAGCTCGTGCGCGTTTCCGAGCGCGAGCATCAGCTGATCTGGACGTGGCACCACATCATCCTCGACGCATGGTCGGTCCCGATCATCATGGAGGAGCTGTTCGCGCTCTATGGCGGACAGGCGGAGCCGCCGCGCAGCCGCCCGTATCACGACTTCGTCGCCTGGCAGAAATCGCGCGATCTCGCTCCCGCCGAAACGTTTTGGCGAGGATTGCTTGCCGACTTCAAAGAGCCGACGCCGATCGCGATCGAGCACCCCGGCAACGCGGCGGACGGCTACGGTCTCGAGTTTCTTCCGATCTCCGATTCCGAGGCCGACGCTCTCCGCGCTGCCGCGCGCCATTCGCGACTCACGTTGAACACGCTCTTGCAGGGCGCGTGGGCGCTGCTGCTCAGCCGCTACAGCGGACGCGACGACGTCGTGTTCGGTACGGCCGTCGCCGGGCGTCCGCCGGAGCTGACCGGAGTCGAGCGGATGGTCGGGCTGTTGATCAACACCATTCCGACGCGAGTTCGCATCGCGCCGGATATGCAAGTCGGCGACTGGCTCGACGAGTTGCAGCGCGCGCAGGCCGAGGCGCGGCGGTTCGAGCACGCGCCGCTCGTGCAGGTGCAGGGATGGAGCGGCGTCGCGCGCGCAACGCAGCTCTTCGACAGCCTGCTCGTCTTCGAGAATGTACCGCTCGACGTCGACCGGCTGCGCGGCAGCGGGCTCGATCTCGCCGGCTTCGATTTCGTCGAGCGCGCGAACTTTCCGCTGACCGTGATGATGGAAGTCCGCACGAGCAGCAAGCTCGGAGTCGGTTACGACCGCAGCCGTTTCGATCGCGCGTCGATGCTTCGCATGCTGGCGCATCTGCGCACTCTGCTCGCGCGAATCTGCGAAGACCCCGAGCGGCGTTTGCGCGACCTCGATCCGATCGCCGGCGGCGACGACTGGAGCCGCGAGCTCTACGTTCCACCTGTCTCGGACGCGACGATCACGGAGCTGTTCGAAGCGCAGGTCTCGCGAACGCCGGATGCGATTGCCGCGATCTTCGCCGCACCCGAGGGCGATGTGTCGCTCACGTACCGCCGGCTGAATGAGGAAGCGGAGCGCGTCGCGCAGTCGCTGCGGTCGCACGGCGTCGTCTCCGGCGACCGCGTCGCCATCTGCATGGTGGCCTCGCTCGAACGCCTCGCCTCGATCCTCGGCGCGTTGAAAGCAGGCGCGGCGTACGTACCGCTCGACACATCACTTCCCGCGGCCCGGCGCGAAGAGATGATCGCCGACAGCGGCGCGCGCGTCGTCCTCGGTGAGCGCACCGAGTCGCGGGAGTCTTTGCAATCCGGGATTCGCGATCTGGCCTACATCATCTACACGTCCGGTTCCACGGGCAGTCCGAAGGGCGTGGCTGTCACGCACCGATCGCTTCGCCATCTTGTCGATGCGCAAATCGACGCATTTCAGATCACGAACGAGAGCCGCGTCCTTCAATTCGCATCGCTCGGTTTCGATGCCTCCGTGTCGGAGATCTTCACCGCGTTGCTGGCCGGCGCACGGCTTTACATGGCGCCGCGCAATCTGCTCGTGCCGTCGCGCGAGATGCTGCGATTGATGGAGCGATGGGCGATCAGCGTCGTCACACTGCCGCCCTCGGTGCTCGCGCGGCTTCCGGAATCAGGACTGCCGGCGCTGCGCACGCTCGTCTCCGCGGGCGAAGCGTGTCCCGCCGATCTGGCCGAGCGCTGGTCGAAAGGCCGCCGTTTCCTCAACGCCTACGGCCCGACCGAGATCACCGTTTGCGCATCGATCGCGGAGTATCGCGGCAGCGGCAAACCGTCGATCGGCCGTCCGATGGGCGGCGCGCGCATTTACATCGTCGACGAACAGCTGCGCCGCGTTCCGGCCGGTGTCGCGGGCGAAATGCTCGTGGGGGGACCCGGCGTCGCGCACGGCTACTGGAATCGTCCCGAGCTGACCGCGGCGAGCTTCATCGACTACGACGGCGAACGTGTTTATCGCACGGGCGACATCGCCCGCTTCCTCCCGAACCGCGAGATCGAGTTCCTCGGCCGGCGCGACGATCAGGTCAAAGTCCACGGCTTCCGCATCGAGCCGGGCGAGATCGAAAGCGCGCTGCGCGACGATCCATCCGTATGCGAGGCGGCCATCGCGATCGAAGGCGATCGCATCGTCGCGTACGTCGTCCCGAATCCATCGCCCAGGCCCGAATGGTGGCCGTCGATCGCCGAGTATTTCGTTTATGACGACCTCGCCTATCACGCGATGACCAGCGACGAGCGCCGCAACGAAAGTTATCGCGCCGCGATCCGCGACACGGTCCGTGGCAAGGTCGTCGTCGAAGTCGGCACCGGTCCCGAGGCGATTCTGTCGCGCTTCTGCGCGGAGGCCGGCGCGCGGAAGGTGTACGCGATCGAGATGCTGCCGGAGACCTTCGACAAAGCGTGCAAACGCGTGCGCGAGCTCGGACTCGACGATCGCATCGAAATGATCCTCGGCGACGCCACGAACGTCGCGCTGCCGGAGCCGGCGGAAGTCTGCGTCTCCGAAATCGTCGGCGCGATCGGCGGCAGCGAGGGAGCCGCGATCATCATGAACGGCGTACGCCACCTGCTGCGCGACGGCGCCGCGATGATCCCGCGGCGCAGCACCACTCTTTTCGCGCCCGTCCAGCTGCCCGACTCGCTGTTCGACACCATGACGTTCTCCGATCTGCCTGCACGGTATGTCGAGCGGATCTTCGCCGAGGTCGGGCACGCATTCGATTTGCGGCTGTGCGTGAAAGGGATCGGACCGTCCGCGCTGCTCGCCGAACCGCGCGTTTTCGAGGATCTCGATTACAGCCGGCACACCGAGCCGGAAGTCCGCCACCGCGCCGAACACGTCATCGCGCGCGCCGGACGCCTCGACGGATTCCTGGTCTGGCTCACGCTCGACACCGGCGGCGGCGAGCGGATCGACATCCTCGAGCACGAGCACTGCTGGCTGCCGGTGTTTTTTCCGCTGAACGATCGGGTCGACGTTCGCGCCGGCGATCGCATCGAATCGCTCTGCGGCGCGATCGTGAGCGGCGACGCGCCGCATCCCGACTACTTCCTCGAAGGCACGTTGACGCGCGGCGAGGAGACGATGCATTTCCGCCACGACGCGCCGCGGCACGGCAACGCCTTCCGCGCCACGCCCTTCTACCAACGCTTTTTCGCGGACGACGTCGTGCCGCACGCCGCCGACACCAGACAGCGCCTGCGCAAGCGGCTCCCGGAGTACATGCTGCCCGACGTCTTCATTCAGCTCGAAGAGCTCCCGCTGCTGCCGAGCGGAAAGCTCGATCGCCGCGCCCTTCCATCCGCCGCCGCGCCAAAACCGAAGCTGGAGATCGTTCCGCCGCGCAGCGAAACAGAACGCGCCGTCGCGCGCATCTGGCAGGACATCCTGGAGATTCCGGACGCCGGGCTGCAAACGAATTTTTTCGATCACGGCGGGCACTCGCTGCTGCTGCTGCGCGTGCAGGACCGGATCAAGGAGGAAATCGGCGTCGACGTTTCCGTCACCGATCTCTTCAACTATCCGACGGTCGAGTCGCTGGCCGGACGGCTCACGCAACAAACGCGTCATTCGCATGACGACCGCACCCGGCAGCGCGTGGCCGCACGGCAGCAGGCGCTCGGCAGAATCGCCAGCCGCCGCGCCGCCGAGCTGAAGGAGGAATCGCAATGACGGCGCCGGAATCGATCGCCGTCGTCGGCATGGCCTGCCGCTTTCCCGGCGCGAAGAATACCGGCGACTTCTGGCGCAACCTGCGCGCGGGCGTGGAGTCGATCACGTTCTTCACGCCGGACGAATTGAAAGCAGCTGGCGTCGATCCGGCGCGCGCCAACGACCCGCGTTACGTAACCGCGAAAGGCGTGCTCGATGACGCGGACGCCTTCGACGCCGGCTTCTTCGGCTTCAGTCCGCGCGAAGCGGCGCTGATGGATCCGCAGCAGCGCGTCTTCCTCGAAACTGCCTGGACGGCGCTCGAAAACGCCGGCTACGACGCAAAAAAATACGACGGCCCGATCGGCGTCTTCGCCGGCAGCATTCTCAGTGTCTACCTCGTGCGTAATCTCTGGCCGAACCGCGATGCGATGTCGGCCGCCGGCAACTTCCAGATCGCGGTCGGCAACGATCCGACCTTCCTCGCCACCAGCACGTCGTACCAGCTCGACCTGCGCGGACCGAGCGTCAGCGTCGGCACCGCCTGCTCGACGTCGCTGGTCGCCGTCCACCTCGCCTGTCAAAGCCTGCTCGCGTTCGAGAGCGACATGGCACTGGCGGGTGGCGTCTCGATCCATCTGCCGCTCGTCGGCGGATATCGATACGAAGACGGCGGGATTCTCTCGCCCGACGGGCATTGCCGTCCGTTCGACGCCGCCGCGCAAGGCACGGTATCCAGCGACGGCGCCGGCGTCGTCGTGCTGAAGCGGCTCGCCGACGCCATCAAAGAGGGCGACACGATTTACGCCGTCATCCGCGGTTCGGCAATCAACAATGACGGGCGGATGAAAGTCGGCTACACCGCGCCGAGCGGCGACGGCGAGTCGCGCGTCATCGCCGAGGCACTGGCCATGGCGGGTGTGGAAGCGGAGACGCTCTCGATGGTCGAGACGCACGGCGCCGGCACGCTCCTCGGCGATCCGATCGAAGTCTCGGCACTCGTCGACGCCTTCGGCGACTGCGGCGGCAAGCGCGCTTTCTGCTCCCTAGGCTCGGTCAAGAGCAACATCGGACACGTCGACGCCGCGGCCGGAATCGCGGGACTGATCAAGACCGTGCTCGCGCTGCGGCACCGCGAGATTCCGCCGACGCTGCACTTCGAGCGGCCCAATCCGCAACTCGATCTCGATCGCTCGCCGTTCTACGTGAACGGCGACCTGCGGCCGATGACCGCGACGCCCGCGCGCGCCGGCGTCAGCTCCTTCGGAATCGGCGGCACGAACGTACACATCGTGCTCGAAGAACCGCCCGCCCTTGCCGCGGCGATTCCGAGTACGAGACCGTTCGATCTGCTGATGCTGTCGGCGCGAACGCCGGCGGCACTCAATGCGGCCACGAATCAACTCGCGGATCATCTGCGCGACGAAACTCTCGCCGATGTCGCGTTCACGCTTCGCGACGGACGCCGCGCCTTCAGCGAGCGGTGTTTCGCCGTCGCTTCCGATACCGCGGACGCGATCGCCGCACTGCGCGATCCGCGGCGGATCGTCACCGGTTCCGCGCCTTCGAGCCGCCCGTCGATCGCCTTCATGTTTCCCGGCCTCGGCGATCACTACGCCGGCATGGGATGGGAGCTGTACTGCACCGAGCCTGTGTTCCGCGAGAGCATCGATCGCTCCGCCGAATTGCTCAGGCAGCATCTCAAAGGCGACATTCGCGATTTCCTCTACCCCCATCGCGACTGGAAGCATCCGCGTCTCGAAGCGCCCGCGAAGAACAGCGGCGATCTCGATCTGCGCGCGATGCTCGGGAAGAAGCGCGCGGCGCCGGACGATCAACCCGCCGCCGCGCAGCCGGCGATCTTCGTCACCGAAATCGCACTCGCGGAGTTGCTGCGCGGCTGGGGCATCGAGCCCGAGGCGATGATCGGCCACAGCATCGGCGAGTTCACCGCCGCGCACATCGGCGGCGTGCTGTCGCTGCGCGATGCGATCGAAGTCGTGGCCACGCGCGCGCGGCTGATCCAGTCGCACGTCGCGCCGGGCGCGATGATGGCCGTTCCACTCACCGAGGAAGAGCTGACGCCGCTGTTGCCGCGCGGCGTGTCGCTCGGCGCCGTGAAT
>JBAVBF010000819.1:0-6600 GCA_049586115.1 Thermoanaerobaculia bacterium
GGGCTACGGTTCTTGCGCCGGCTTCGCCGACGATGCTTCGCGCTCTCTTACAAACCGTCGTATTTCGAATAGCCGCGCTCGGCCCAGAAATCGCGTGGCTCGGTCGCGACGTACGCGATCTTCGTGATCGCTTTGATGTTCTTCAATCCCAGCTTCATCGGCACGACGAGCCGCAGCGGGGCGCCGTGGTCGGTGCCGAGGGGATGGCCGTTGAGATGCGTGGCCAGGAGCGTTTGCGGATGCTGCGCGGTAGGGAGATCGATCGAGACGTAGTAAGGGTCAGGATTGCCGCGGCCGTCGAGATTCACGGACGATTCGATCGCCGCCCATTTCGTGCCGTCCGCGGGCGGATACGCGCGCAGCAGATCGGAGAAACGGATCCCGCTCCATCCCGCGATCGCGCTCCAACCTTCGACGCAGCAGAGGCGCGTGACCTGTTCGTGCTGCGCGAAGCGCGCGAGATCGGGCTGGCGGAGAACGATGTCGGATCCGGTTGCGAGGCCGGTAAGAGTCAGCGTCCACGTGTCGAGGTACGCGGGCGACGGCGTTCGCCCTTCGTAGTTGTTGCGCAGCGGCGTGACGTCGCGCTTCGAATACGTCCGCACGGTTCGACTCGGCGAATACAGCGCCTCGGCGATGTCGTCATCGAACGTCAGCGCGCGATTCTGAAATCGTTCGCTGCGATCTTTCGAAAGCCCGACGCGCGCGGCAACCGTGTCGAGAGCGTCTGTGGCGTGCTCGCCGAGAACGCGCTTCTTCGACGACAGCGGCGCAATCCACCACAGTCCCGCCATCGCCGCCAACGTTCCTGCGCCGAAGAGGAGAAAATCGCGGCGCGAACGTTTGCGCAGTTTCGTTTCGTCGATCCAGACCGGCGGCAGTTCGTCACTCATTCGGCGCCTCCGCGATTCGCGACGACCATCCGACGATCATCGAGCGCATCGTGTCCCAACCGTCCACCAGCACCAGGATGAGATGCGGGATCAGGAACAGGACGAAGTAGATCATCACGACGAAGTGGACGATGCGCGCGCCGTCGTATGAGCCGAACATCCGCTCCAGCCACCAGAGCTGCACCGGCTTGTGCATCGCCCAGCCGCTCGCGATCGCCAGCGCGCCGGCGATCGGCATCGACGCGTACGCACCACGCTGGAGCGCGTTGTACTTCGTGGTGATTGCGGGATGCGGCCATGGTTTTCGCGCGATTTTCATCGGCACGACCCCCACGTAGTAGCGGACCATCGCCAACGACTCAGCGAGCATGCTCCGCCGCGGCAGCAACGCGCGGTATCCGCGTCCGAGGAGCAATCCCAATAGATAGAGGATGCCGTTGGCGATGAAGAGATAAACGAACAGCCAGTGCCACCGCAGACCGCCGGCAAGATTGAAGACGCCCAGGCCGAAGTGGTTGTAGAACCACGAAGGATCGGCCGTCGCGCCGGGTACGTGCCGCGCGATGCTGATGCCGAGGTCCGCGAGATAGTCGCGGCTGTGCGTGATGGGATCGGGCTTGTGCTGGAAGACCGGCGAGGCCCAATAGATCGACAGGCCGCTCACGATCATCCCGAACAGGATCGGCACGTTCAGCCAATGCGACAGCCGCACGAGCGCGTGATGCTTGATGACGACGAGACGCTGGCCGGCGTGCGGATCGACGACTTCCTCGATGACCGGCGGTTCCTCAACCGGAGGCTCCTCGATGACAGGCTCCTCGACGGCAGGTTCCTCAGCGATCGGCTCTTCTGCTACCGGTTCCTCTTCATCCATCTGTGTCATCTGCGGATAAAGCCCCTCGGATAAATTACCATGCGCGCCGCATGCGAATACTTGTCCTTGGCGCCGGCCGTATGGGTTACGGCGCAGTTCACGATCTCGTCAACCAGCCTGATGTCGAAGAAGTCACCGTCGCGGACGTAGCCGCCGAGCGCGCGCATCACGTCGCGTCGGCAGTCGAAGGAAACGTCACGCCGCGCGCGATCGACGTCAGCAATCACGAAGACATCGTCGCGTTGATGCGCGGCCACGACTCCGCCGTCTCCTGCGTCAACTACTGGCTCAACGAACGCCTGGCCCGCGCCGCCATCGAGGCCGGCACGAATTTCTGCGACCTCGGCGGCAACAACGACGTCGTCGATGCGGAGCTTGCGCTCGATGCCGAGGCGAAGAGCCGAGGAATCAACATCATCCCCGACTGCGGCCTCGCGCCGGGGATGGTGGCGGTGCTCGTCGCGCACGGAGCGGCGAAGTTCGAGACGCTCGATGAAATCCACATCCGCGTCGGCGGACTGCCGCTCGATCCAAAACCGCCGCTCGATTACCAGCTCGTGTTCTCCGTCGAAGGGTTGATCAACGAGTACATCGAGCGAGCGCGCGTCCTTCGCGACGGCAGGATCGCCTTCGTCGATTCGATGACCGAGGTCGAGGAGCTGGAGTTCCCGGAACCGTTCGGGAAGATGGAGGCGTTCCAGACCTCGGGCGGCACTTCCACGCTCCCCGAAACGTTTCTCGGACGCGTGCGCGATCTCGATTACAAAACGATCCGTTACCCCGGCCACTGCGCGAAGTTCAAGACGATGATCGACCTCGGACTATGCAGCAGCGAGAAGATCACCGTCGACGGCGTCTCCGTTTCGCCGCGCAGGGTTCTCGGCGATCTCCTCGTCCGCAATCTCCCCGCCGATGAGCCGGACGCTGTCCTCGTTCGCGTCGAATTCGTTGGCGATGGCCGCCGGCTCCGCTACGACATCATCGATCGCTACGACGAATCGACCGGCCTCTCCGCGATGATGCGCACCACCGCGTTTCCGGCTTCGATCGTGGCGCTGATGATGGCGCGCGGTCAGACCACGCAGAAGGGCGCGCTGCCGCAGGAGCGCTGCATCCCGCCGGAGCTGTTCATGACGGAGCTGGCGAAGCGGAACATCGTCGTCAACGTGTCGTGACCGCGAGCGGCGTCAGATTGCAGCGTCCCGTGGTCTGAACGCGAAGTGCGGAAACGCCGTCCGTGGCCAGCCAGGCCACGCGCTGCGTCTCGAGGTCCGTGTGCAAACGCTCGGCGGCGACTTTGAGTTTTGCGGGCGATGAAATGTCGTCGATCGGACCCCACCCGGCCAGTTCGGGACGCGGACCGGTAAGCGACCAGACGTAGAGCGGGACACCGATGGTGGCGAGATAGCCGCGGATCGACGCAGGATTGTGCGAACTGCCATCGCTCCGGTGATCAAGGACCACGACGACGGCGCGGCGATTGCCGCCGGTGATCGCATCAAGTCCTGCCACGCCCGCCGCGTCGGCGAACATCCGCGGCGCGTTCTCGTCGAAGCGGCCGCTGTACGCGCGGGTCAGCAGCCAAATCATGCCGCCGTCCGTCGCGTCGACATAGGTGGATGGCGGAAACATCACCGCGGAGACATTGCTGGTGGTGGTGTGCCGCTCCGCGAGCGGCCAGAGAAGTTGCAGCCACGTACCGTTGGAGAGCGAGAACATGTGTTGCTCCTGGACAATGTGGGGACCCAGCGTCATCGCGGGAGACATCCGGAGATCGAGCGCTTTCTCGGCGTCGCGCGGATCGGGATCGAGGACCACGATCACCAGAGCTTTCCCTTTCTCGACCGCGCTGACGCGCACCGGCGACCCGCCGCTCGCAAAACAACGGCTCGGATTCAGCGGCGGCTTCGAACCCGATTCGCGAACGGCCACCGGAGTCAGAGTTGAGTCGGCCGTGTCTCCGACGCCACCGCCGATGATCAGCTCGCGGCGCGAGACAAAGCCATCTTCGAATTTCATCGACGACGCGAGGACGTGCGGCTGGTTGACGTCGAGACGCGGCAGCCTGGCGCGAAGGTTGGCGTCGAGCGGCACGATCTTGCCGTCGACACTGAGCGACGACTTGGCCGGTTTGGCGGCCATCAGATGTTCCCAACGCAACTCTGCCGAAACCGGCCGGCCGTTGGCGTCGTTCTTCACGGAGACGACGAAATCGGCAAGTGGACGCGGCAGATTGAGCGTCTGGGACGTTCGCGCCACTTCATCGCCGCGGGCGTCGTATCCGATCGCGACCAGATCGCCCGGCACGATCGACGGTCCGAAATCGACCATCGCGCTCCATGGCGCCTTCTGCAACGCCGCCACCTGCTTGCCGTCGAGGAGGATGCGAATCGATCTGACGGCGGGTCCCGGCTGCAGATCGATGCGCTGCGGTCCGGAGATGAGGCCAAGGAAGAGCGTGAGAAAAACGAGCTGGGTGGCCATCGTGCCTCGATTTTAGCCGCCGTCCGCGCATAATTCGCGAATGCACTTGCTCATCCGCTGGCTCCTCAACACGCTCGCGCTCTTCGTCGTCGTCGAACTGGTTCCCGGCTTTCACTACCGCTCCATCGTCTCGCTCGCCATCGCCGCACTCGTCCTCGGCCTGCTCAACGCCATCATCCGGCCGATCCTCTTCGTCCTGACTCTGCCGCTCACGATCGTCACGCTCGGACTCTTTCTCATCGTCCTCAACGCGATCATGCTCGAGTTGACCGCGTGGCTCGCTCCCGGATTCCGCATCGACAACTTCGTCGCCGCGATCATTGGCGCGATCGTGCTGGGCATCATTTCGTGGATCACGAACCGCATCGGACGCAAGCCCGAGCGGAGGTAGCTGACACGACGGGACGAATCACCTACACTACGCGCTTCAGGAGCCATCGCTTTGAACATCATCAAAAACCGCGTCGACGACGTGACCGTGCTCGACATCCAGGGCGTCATCAAGCTGGGGGAGAGCGCCCGCGAATTCTCGAGCTACCTCGAGAAGGTCCTCAACGATGAGACCGGCCCGGTCATGATCAACTTCGAAGCGATCAACTACATGGACTCCACCGGCCTCGGCGAACTGATCGGCTACCTCCAGAAGTTCGAAGACCGTCAGCGCAAGATGGCCCTGGTGAAACCATCGCACCGTATCCTGGCCCTGCTCAAGATCACGAAGCTCGACACCGTCTTCAAGATCTTCGACTCCCGCGAAACCGCGATGGAGTACCTCACCGACCACGCGGCGTAACTCCGACGCCGTGCCTACGATCAGCAGATTCCTCGGAATCGTGATCTCCATGTTCTGGAACGATCACCCTCCGCCGCACTTTCACGCGCGCTACGGGGACTACGAAATCACGGTGGAGATTGATTCTGGTGTCGTGGAGGGGAAGTTTCCTCCCCGCTCACTCGCTCATGTCCTCGAATGGCATCGGTTGCATCGCGACGAGTTGCACGCAGCGTGGGACTCGTGCCGAAGTGCGAAACCTCCTCGCCCGATAGCCCCACTGGAGTAAATTAAGGCGCGATGATCATCCACGTCACAGACTCTCGCTATCTCGGAGACGGCCGATTCGACCTGACTTTCAGCGATGGCCTACGAGGAGTCGCCGATCTGAGAGGGCTGCTCTCGGGTCCGGTCTTCGAGCCATTGCGTGATCCGGAATTCATGGCCCGAGGCGCTGTCGATCCGGAAACACGGACTCTGTGCTGGCCCAACGGCGCGGATGTCGCACCCGAGTATCTCTACTTCCTCGCCTTCCGCGACGAGCCCGCGCTGTCCGAACTTTTCCATGACTGGGGCTACGTCGAAGAGCACTCCGCGGCTGTCCGCTAACTGATTGCTCCCGAATGTGGTTTACGACTAGCATTCACCGCCTTTGATGACCCACACCCTCCTTCCCGTTCTGCTCATGATCGTGATTGCGATCGTGGTCGGGCTCGTGATGCTGGCGCTGGCCTGGTTCGTCGGCAAGCACGCGCGGACGGCTTCCAAACAGGAGCCGTACGAGAGCGGCGTGCCGTCGCTCGATGAGAACCGCAAGCGCGTCAACGTCCGCTTCTACCAGATCGCGATGCTCTTCATCCTCTTCGACATCGAAGCGGCATTTCTCTACCCGTGGGCCGTCATCTACCGCGAGGCCACGACCGGGACGCAGGGCATGTTTCTCTTCGGCGAAATGCTCGTCTTCATCGTCCTGCTCGCCGTCGGCTACATCTACGTCTGGAAGAAAAAGGCATTCGACTTTTAGCTATGGCTGATCTGCATCCCGACAATCCGTACGCGCCCGACCGCTTCCCCGATCTGAACAAGCCGGTCGAGTTTCCGCCCGAGGCGAAGACGAAGTTCGACTACATCCTCACGCGCTATCCAACGAAGGAAGCGTGCCTCCTGCCGACGTTGCACCTCGCGCAGGAAGTGTGGGGCTGGATTTCGCCGGAGACTGTGCTTTACGTTGGATCGCTACTCGATCTCTCGCCGGCCACCGTCTTCGGCGTCGTCTCGTTCTACAACATGTACAACCAGAAGCCGGTCGGCAAATACCACCTGCAGGTCTGCACGAACCTGAGCTGCATGGTGCGACGCGCCTACGACATTTACGATCACCTCTGCGAACGATTGGACGTGAATCCCGGCGCCACGACACAAGACGGACGCTACACCGTCGTCGAAGTGGAATGCCTCGGCTCCTGCGGCACGGCGCCTGTGGTCCAGGTCAACAACGACTATCACGAGAACATGGACGTATCGAAGATGGATGCGCTGCTCGCGGAGCTGAAATAGCAATGGATCCGATCAAAGTC
>JBAVBF010000820.1:0-1864 GCA_049586115.1 Thermoanaerobaculia bacterium
GTCTTGGACGACGCGAAATAAGATTCAGGCATCGCGGGAAAAATGGCAAGGAAAAAGAATGGGAGTGGGGAGTCGGGTGTGGGGAGTGGGAAAATACTTTCTGGCTTTTCTCCCACTCCCTACTCCCTACACCCCACCCCCTTGGCCCTCGCGTTCTTCGTCCTCGCGCTGGCCTTCCGGTTTCTCAACGCGCCGTACGCGTTCGACGGCGGCAAGCCGCGCATCGCGCCGGTGGACGAGCTGTATCACTGGAAGCGGATGGCGTACTCGGCGGCGCACTTTCCGCACGTGCTGGAGTTGGATCGCGATCGTGGAATCAACGGCGCGTTTTGCCCATGGCCGCCCTTGTACGACGTGGCCGGCGGCGGCGCGGCCCGTCTGCTCGGCGGCACGACCTCGGACGACGTACTCGCGCGCATCGTCCGGTTTCCTCCGATCCTCTTCGCGCTCTTCACCGGTATCGCCGTTTTCGTCCTAGCGCGCCGCAGCAGCCTCGTGGCGACGGTCACGGGCATCGCGCTGGCGACGTCGCCGTTTCTCGTGACGACCTCGTGGATCGGCAGCATCGATCACCACTTCCTCGAGCCGGCGCTGACGTTTGCCATCCTCGGCGCGACGTGTCTCGGCATCCGCGCGGAAACGCGGCGCGAAAAACTCCGCGCCGGAATCCTCCTCGGCATCGCCATCACCGCTGCGATGTTCGTCCAGACTGCACTTCTCATCGCCGTCGCGCTCGCGTTCGCCATGCTCTTTTTCGCGACGGACGGCGTGGCCGCGACCTGCGGATTTGCGATCGCCGCGATCGCTGTCGCGATCTATCGCCTTACCCGCCCGGACGGTTTCCCCGACAACCAATGGTTCCTCGGCTGGACGCACGCCACGCTCTTCGCCGCTGCCGCGATCGCGTGCGCAATCATCGTCACGCGCCGCAGGTGGCGCGTGCTTGCGTTACTCATCGGCGCAAGCATCGTGATCGCCATTCCCACCGTCCGCGCGTCGCTCTTCACCGGCTCGCACTTCCTCGGCGGCGACCGCTGGCTGCACACGATCCAGGAGTTCCAGCCGCTCTGGCGCGCGCGCGGCGACGATCTCGTCTCGGATATTGCCGGCCTTTCCGGCGGCGCAATCCTGGTCTGGTTCCTCGCAGTCCGCGCGATCAAAATGCGCGACCGCGTCCGGCTGACGGTCGCTCTCTTCGCCATCGCGTACTTCGCACTGACCATCACCAGCCGCCGCTTCTGGATCGTGGCCATCCCGCTGCTCGCACTCGCCGGCGCGATGTACGTGCCGCTGATCGCACGCAAACGCCTGGCCATCCTGGCCGCGCTCCTCATCGCGCTCCCTCCCCCGCTGCAACTCGCGGGATGGCTGATGACTCCGCAGTCGATCCCGCCCAATCAGCAGCAATGGATTCGCGCGGCGGCATTCATTCGCACTCTGCCGCCGGGGCGCGTCCTCGGACCGTGGTCGATGGGCCACGCGATCGATGTCGAAGGCCACCATCCCGTCATCGTCGACAACTTCGGCACCATGCCCGACACCGCAACGTTCGAACGCGCACAACAGGCGCTGCTGTCAACTGATGAATCGACTCTCGCGCGTTCCTGCGAGGCGATGAACGTCCGCTACCTGATCCTCGAACAACCGCGCTTCGGCATCGCCTCCTCCAACGCCATCCTCGGCACGCGGCAAGCAGCGGAGACGACGTGGTGGTGGAAGTTGTGGCGGCGGGATGATCCGAAATTGTTTCGCGAAATCTGGAGCGAACCAGAGTTGAGAATCTACGAACGTCTGTCATCCTGAGCCGCCGGAGCTTCTTCGGCGAAGCCGAAGAGCGCAGGACGGTCGAAGGACCCCCGGCTGG
>JBAVBF010000821.1:0-5556 GCA_049586115.1 Thermoanaerobaculia bacterium
GGCGCGAATGCCGCCGGCGGCATTCGACGACGCCGCGCATGCGAATCCCGAGCTCGTGCCCGCCGTTTTTCGCAACCTCGGCAGCGCGCTGCTCTCGCGTGACGCGCAACTGCAATCAGCGGTGAAACGCTATGCGTCGGCGCTCGTTCGCGAACACGCCGCGCGCATGCCGCGCGATTTTTCCGACGACGACCTGCACATGCTCGTCGCCTTCCAGGTGCTCGATCCGCTGCGTTACGGCGAAGACGACGAGTATCGGCGCGCGATCGATACGATCCTTCCCGCGTCGCTGAATCCGTCGTTGCCCGAGCGGCTTCGCCGCGCTGACATCAATGAGTTGAACCGCGTCGCACCGATCAACTTCGAAACCGCGGAAGCCCTTGCGATTTCGGCCGGACTCGTTCGCGCGAGCAGCAGCCGCTTCGCCGCGAACAGCACCGCGACAATCACGACCGCCGGCAACGAAGCGATCGAGGTGTCGATCTACTCGATCAACTCGCGCTTCGTGACACCGGACGAAGCGAAACGATTTCTCACCGCCGTCCGCACGGCCGCGCCGCAACGAAGAATCGTCGTCATCGGCGATGAAACGATCGGGAACGCGCTGCAGAAGGATCTCGCCGCGCTGCAGGTCGACTTTATCGACGACCTCAATCGTCCCCTGACACCCTGGCCGCGCGATCCGTTCTCCATCGCCCGTGCAGCGAACGGCGGATTGATCTTCATCAATCGTCCGAACATGCAGCGCAACCGCGAGGAGGACGCAAGCATGGTTCGCGTGCTCCTGAACGGACTGCCGAAATCGCTCGACGACCGTTGGAAGCCGCGCTGGACTACAGGCGCGACGTCATTTCACAACGGCCAGATTCTGCTGACGCCGAAGGCTGTCTGGATCTCGATGCACTCCGTCGAGTTTCGCGCACTCGAGCTCCTCGGCATCGACCATGTCCCGGTCGAACGATTCGGATCAGCGGAGGGCATCGGACGCTACATCGATGCTGTGCAGCGCGCCGCGAACGAGCTGTCGAAGTTGTACGACCGGCCGGTGCGCTTCGTTCATGAGTTACCGCACACGCCGGAGCAGATCGAGATTCTCGGCGGCGGCGCCGGCTTCGATCTCGATTCGATCGTGACGCTTCTTCCGCACGCTGACGGCTCGATCGATGCGCTCGTCGGCGACGCCGCGCTCGGGACGAAGCTCGCGGCGTCCGCCAACGAATGGCAGCAACTGGAGAAAACGTACTCGCTGTCCGCAAACACCCACGATGCAGTGATGAACTTTCAGAACGATCCGTCATCGATCGGACTGCGACGTTTCCTCGATCGATGCGCGAACGATCTCGCAAAACGCGGCGTGAGAGTCCGCCGCCTGCCGCTGCTGATGATTCCGACATCGCTGCTTGCCAACGACGACCGGCCGGAAACGCCGTACTTTCTGGTCACCGCGAACAACGTCGTCCTCGAACGCCATCGCGCCGAAGGATTCGCGTCTGGTCTACAAGTCGTGGATTCCGCGGCGCGATCGACATTCAAATCAGCGGGCTACGACCTCACGCTTCTCCCTCCGCTCCCGAGAAGCGTCGTACTGAACGGCGGGTACCGATGCGCGTCAAATGAAGTGAGAGTTGCGCGCTAAACTGCCGAGGTACACTTTTCCCATGAACGACGACGAGAAGAGATTCCTGGAGCAGATCCAGAAGCAGAACGAAGTTGCTCATGCCGAGACGCGGCGGCAATTTTCTGAATTCGCGCAAGCCATCCAGCGGCGCTTCGAAGAAACAACCGTCGCGATCGAACAACGTTTCGACGAGACATCTCGGCTCATGCGCCGGCACTTCGATACCGTTGCCGAAGACATTGCGAAGAAAACCCATGCGGAAATTCAGCTCCTGGCGGAGAGCCTTGCTCACGTCGACCACAAGGTCGACGTCAACAGCGCGAAGATCGATCGGCTCGCTGCCGACAACGAAGTGTTCAGGGCGGCGTTCGCAAACGTTGACCGGCGTCTCCGCGTCGTCGAAGACATCGTCCTGCCGCAGAAGCCTTCCTGAATCAGCCGCGGTAAAGCGCCTGCAACGGTTTGCTGGCTGGGTAGCGGCTCAATCCGCGTGAGGCCCAGAACTTCGCGCCTCTGGCATCGCCGATCGTCTTCAATGTCTCTGAGATTGCGATGTACGACGGTGGCGTCGGCGCCGCTTTTTCGAGGGCGAAAATCAACTGCGTGGCCGCATCCGTCCGGTTCTCGACTGCGTACAGCAGGATCAAGTTCTTATAAGGCTGCGGATCGGCCGGAAAGTTTTTGATCTCGGCCTGGAACGCCGCCTCGGCTTCCTCGGAACGGCCCAGGCGAGCGAGGGCATCGCCGCGAAAGAAGTTGAGGTGCGCTAGCGCGGGTTGGTTTTTCGATTGACGCAACGCGATCGCTTGATCGAAATCGCTCAGCGCCTCCTCGACTTTTCCCTCTTCGAGCGCGATCTGCCCGACGAGCATCAATTTGCCGGGACGGTTCGTGTCGTTGTCGAACGCGGCGTTCGCCTCCTGGCGCGCCTTCGCGAAATCCTTGCGGCGCAGCGCGACGCGCGCCAGCACCTCATGGCCGTCATGCGGCAGCTGTTTCAGCGCCAGCTTCGCATGCGCCTCGGCATCGTCGAGCCGGCCAACTTCCAGCGATAGATTCGCGATCGTCACCGCGAGCGACGCCGTACTCGGAGCGATGCGCAGCCCTTGCTTTGCCGCATCGATGGCCTCGTCCAGACGCCCGAGCTTCGAAAGCGCGCGCGACTGCAACGCCCAGATGTCGAGCATGTTCGGGTTGTCGCGCAGCAGAGCAGTCGTCGCTGTCAGCGTCTCGTCGAACTTATCGTCACGGAAGAGTCGGAACGCCTGGCTGATCGCGTTCGCCTTGCCGATGTTCTCTTTCGGATCGGGAAGGACGGCGTCGGGCGCGGTGCTCACCGTCGAGCCGACATAGCCGAGCGCGATGAGCTGCTGCTTCTGCTCGTCGTCGACCGCGGATGGCGTGGCCGCCGACTTGATGTACGGCTTGATGCGCTCGCGCAGCGCGACATACGTGCGGCGATCCTCGAGCAGCGTGTTGCGCGTTTCCGCGGGATCGGTGGAGAGATCGTAAAGCTCCGGATCGGTGGCGTGAATGTAGTGCTTCGCGCCGGAGATGAGCGAGTGCATGTCGTTCCAGCCGAAGTGCAGCCGCGGGTAGTACGTTTCGGAGTAGATCGGACGATCGTCAGTCGACTTCGCATCGAAATCGAGCAGCGATTTGCCGGGCAGGTTCGGTGCGGGTCCGAATGCCGAGGCGATGGTCGGGAAGACGTCGATGAGCTGCACGGGCGCGGCGACGCTCGTTCCTTTGCGCGCACCTTTCGGCAGCTTCAGCATCAGCGCAACCTGCAGTGTTTCGCGATACAGCAGGACGCCGTGTTCGTCTTCGCCGTGCTGACCGAGGCCTTCGCCGTGGTCGGACATCAAGAGGATCGTGGCGCGGTCGTAGATGCCTTCCGCGCGCAGATAGTCGAGAAACTTGCCGACGATATCGTCCGCCGTCGCCACCTCGGCGTCGTACGCGTTCGTGTAGCGCGAACGGAACGGCTCCGGCGCTTCGTACGGCGTGTGCGGCTCGTAAATGTGGAAGAAGAAAAAGAACGGATTCGAATCGTGATCGTGCTCGCCGATCCATTTCTGCGCCAGTGCGCGCGTCGCGTCGCCGGGACGTTGCGCACGGCCGATGCTGAGAAACGCCGGATCGAGGTCGATGTCGTCCTGCCAGAAATCGAAGCCGCGTTTGATGCCGGTCTCGCCGCGCAACACGATCGCGGAAACCGCGCCGCCGGTCGCGTAGCCCTTCGACTTCAGCAATTCCGCCAGCGTTTTCACTTTCGGATTGAGGTCGTAGCCGAGGTTGTCGCGGATACCGTGATCTGCAGGAAGCAGACCGGTAAAAACGCTGGCGTGCGAGACGAGCGTGAGCGGGCAATGCGAGTAGGCGTGCTCGAAGAGGATCGAATCGGCGCGAAAACGATCGATCGCCGGCGTCTCGACTTTGGTGTAGCCGTATGCGGGGAGATGGTCGGAGCGCAGCGTGTCGATGGAGATGATGATGATCGGCGCATGGCCGTCGATCGGAGTGCGCGAACCGTGGCAGGCGGCGAGAAGAGACGCGCCCAAGAGGATCGCCGTTCGGATGGAGAAGGACCGCAAGCGCGAAAACGATACTACGGCCGCCGCTTCGCGCGATGTGTCGCCGGCGCCGTCCACGGATCTTCCGGCCACGGATGTTTTGCGTAGCGTCCGCGCAATTCTTTTCGCACCTCTTGATACGCGCCGTTCCAGAAGCCGCGCAGGTCCTGCGTGATCTGAACCGGTCGTCCGCCCGGCGACAGCAGCGCGAATGTGACCGGCGTGCGGCGCGGGCCGATGCGTGGCGACTCCGCGAGGCCGAACAGCTCCTGCAATTTGGCCGAGGCGATGATGGAGCCGTCGTCGCGATACTCGAGTTTCGCGCTGCGGCCGCTCGGGAGCGGAAGGGTAAGCGGCGCGAGTTCATCGAGTTTCTTTCTAACCAGAAATGGCAGCTCGAGATGCACACCTTCGAGAGCTCGTCGGCCCACGACTGCATCAGCAATGATCGCGGGCCAATCGACATCGAGTTCCGCAAATGCAACGCGCCGCGCCAGCAACGGATCGGGCGTCACATGCTCCGCGAGAATCCGCTCGGACTCGGCGGCCTCCGGCGCGACGCTCTGTTCGTGCAGCAAGATCGCGCCATACCAGCTTCGCTCGATGGCCCGAACGCGATTGCCGTCCCATTCGTGGACAACTTCGCGATGCGTTGGCGACAACCAGTCGCGTTCGACGACGCGCGCGTTGCGAACGAGCTCGCCGGTGATGTCGAGGACGCCCAGAAACTCGCCGTTGCCGTCGTCGATCTCGCGGGCCAGCGTCGCGCCGGTTCCTGACGACAGCAGCAATCGCGGCGACTTCGATTCGCGGCGTTGTGCGACACGATCGGGATAGCCGGCCAGCAACGCGCGGCGCAGCGTCGCGTCGTCGACGTGCTTGCGATAGTCGTCGCCGAGAACGCGATGCGCCATCGACGACAATTCCTGCACTTCCGCTGGAGCTCCGCCGCTGAGTTGCACGGCGATGGCGATGGCATCGTCGGCACCGTGAGCATCGATCACGATGCGCGCGAGCCGCGGATGCAGCGGCAACGTGCGAAGTGACTCATTCGCGTGGAGAGCCTCCAGGAGCACCAGACCGGCATCGATACGATCGTCGGGAGGCCGCTCGAACCAGGCGAACGTCCGCGGATCGCCGCCCCACGCAAGAATGTCCAACAGCGGCGGCGCCAGATCGACGCGGCGCACGTCCGGCTCCCGATGCGGCCGGAGAATGTCGCGCGAATCCCACAATCGCACCGCGCGACCTGCGCGAGTCCGTCCCGCGCGTCCGGCCCGCTGCTCCGCGGAATCGGCGGCAATCCGTTCGACGACGAGATGATCGACCGCCGTCTCCGGATCGAATCGCAGCACCTTGTGC
>JBAVBF010000822.1:0-1852 GCA_049586115.1 Thermoanaerobaculia bacterium
GACATGGAGCATGCCGTAGAGCGTCTGCGCGCCATTCGCCGCGTCGTGTGACTTGACGCACGTCCACGAATCCGAGGCGGCCCCATCCTTTGCCCCCATGCGGTATTTGTCGCCCTCTGCCGTCGGCGTAGCCAGCGCAAGAACCGTAGCCCACGCGTTCACGCGTGGGACTTTCGTTCGCGCGAAATTTGGGAGCGCGTTCTCTCGCCCGTCAAGATGGGCTCACATGATCCAAGAATTTCCTGAACCCCCACGTGAACGTGGGGGCTACGGTTCTTGCGCCGGCTACGCCGACGGAGTTCGCGAGAACGTTAGTGTGCGAGCACTTCGGGCGCTTCTTCGCCGACGCCGCGGATGACGTCGTCCACGCTGTCGCCGCCGAGGAGGAGGGCGAAGGACGTGCGCCAGATGCGGGAGAGTTCGGGGACGTTCGTGCGGATCAGCGGGATGCCGTTGCGTTCGATGAGGAACGCTGCGAGTTCGGTGCGGCCGATGCACATCGCCGGGAGGCCATGGTGGCGTGCGAGATGGAGAACCGCCTCGGCTTGCGATGTCGAGACGATCGCTCGCGCTTGCGATTCGCTAAACAACAGCGCAATCGCGTCGACGTTGGTGTGATCGCCGAGCTCGACGTGGCAGCCGACGCCGTCCATTGTGCATTCGGCCAACGCGATTGCCAGGCCGCCATTGGAAATGTCGTGCGCGCTGCGCAGGAGGCGGTGCTCATAGGCTGACATGAAGAATGAGACGAGCGATTTCTCGCGATCGATATCAACGCGCGGCGGTGCGGCGAGCGCGTCCGGCATCGCGGACTGCTGCCATTCCGAGCCACCGAGCTCGTCGTGCGTTTCGCCGATCAGGATGATGTCGAGTCCGGCCTCGGGGAACGTGATCTCGCAGCCGTCGGTGTCGCGTTCCAGGATTCCGACCATCCCCACCGTCGGCGTCGGCAGCACCGCGCGGCCCTCGGTCTCGTTGTAGAACGACACGTTGCCGCTCACGACCGGCGTGCCGAGGGCGATGCAGGCCTCGCTGATGCCGCGGATGCACTCGGCGAACTGCCACATGATTTCCGGCCGCTCGGGCGAACCGAAGTTGAGGCAATCGGTGATCGCGACCGGGCGCCCTCCGCTCACCGCAATGTTGCGCGCCGCCTCGGCCACCGCCTGCTTGCCGCCTTCGTACGGATCGAGAAAGCAGTAGAGCGGATTGACGTCGCTAGTCATCGCCAGCGCGCGGCCGGTGCCTTTCACGCGGACGATCGCCGCATCGCGCCGCTCCGGGCGCGCGATCGTATTCGTGCGCACGGTCGTGTCGTACTGCTCCCAGATCCAGCGCTTCGAGCAGAGATTCGGCGACGCGATCAGACGGGACAGCTCTTCGGTCAAGTCGCTGTCGTCAACATGTTGACGATCCAGCGATTGCGCGATTACACGCTCCGGTTTCGACATCGGCCGCTCGTACACCGGCGCTTCCGTCGAGATCGGATCGACCGGGATCGCTGCGACTTCTTCGCCGGCCCACAGCAGCCGCACGAAACCGTCGTCCGTCACTTCGCCGACGACGGCGGCGTTGAGGTCCCACTTCTCGAACGTGCGAATGACTTCGTCCTCGCGGCCGCGCTTCGCCACGATCAGCATCCGTTCCTGCGACTCGCTGAGCATGATCTCGTACGGCGTCATGCCGCTTTCGCGGACGGGAACGCGATCGAGGTTCATGCGCACACCGGTGCCCGCGCGGCCGGCCATCTCGAACGATGACGACGTCAGGCCGGCGGCGCCCATGTCCTGAATGCCGACCACGGCGTCGGACTCCATGATTTCGAGACACGCTTCGAGAAGCAGCTTTTCCG
>JBAVBF010000823.1:0-4547 GCA_049586115.1 Thermoanaerobaculia bacterium
TCCACGTCTTCACGAACGTGATCCTGACCTTCTGATGAAACGGATAACGATCGCAATCGCCGCAGTTTTCAGCGCAGTTATCTACGGTGCGCTGGCCGTGATCCGCATCCGCGCGCAGTCGTACCCGGAACTTCCGCCGCTGATGGTCCAGACGCAGTCTGAGGCTGACGCGAAAAGTGCTGGCTGCCTGTCATGTCATCAGGGCATCGAGCCGATGCACGCCTCGGCCGCGGTAAAGCTGGGCTGCACCGATTGCCACGGCGGCGACGGCAACGCGCGCACGAAAGAGGCCGCGCACATCAAGCCGCTGCATCCTGAAATCTGGAAGACCTCGGCCAATCCCCAGCGCAGCTACACGGCGCTTCTGCGCGAGACGCCGGAGTTCGTCAAGTTCATCAATCCCGGCGATCTTCGCGTCGCGCAGGAAACGTGCGGCGGCTGTCACCAGCGCCAGGTCAACGCCGTCCCGCGCAGCACGATGACGACGTCTGCCGTTTTCTGGGCCGCCGTCGGCTACGCGAATGGATTGCTCAGCCGCAAACAGGGACTGCTCGGAGAGAGCTACAACCGCGGCGGCAACGCCGCCGCCATCAAGCCCGCAACGCCGCCGACTCCGGAACAGATCGCCAAAGGCGCGCTGCCGATCCTCGTTCCGCTGCCGCGCTGGGAAGTCTTCCAGCCCGCCGAGTACTTTCGCGCCTTCGAACGCGGCGGTATTTCGGGCACGAGCTCATTTCCCGACATCGGCAATCCGTCGCCGGAAGGGGAGGCCGGCAAGCCCGACATCCGCCTTGGCAATCGCGGCCGAGGAACGGGGTTGCGCATCTCGCCGGCGCTGATCAATCTGAACAAGACGCGGCTCAACGATCCGCATCTCTCCTTCCTCGGCACGAACGATCATCCCGGCGACTACCGATCGTCGGGCTGCACGGGATGCCACGTCGTCTACGCCAACGATCGCGATCCGCTGCATTCCGCGGACTACGCGCAATACGGCAACACCGGCCTCTCGATCACGGGCGATCAATCGATTCCGAAGAACGAGCCGGGCCATCCGCTGCGCCACCAGTTCACGCGCGCCGTGCCGACCAGCCAGTGCATGTCGTGTCACATGCATCAGCCCAACTCCTTCGTCAACACCTACCTCGGCTACACGATGTGGGACTACGAGACCGACGCCGAACTGCTCTGGCCGAAGAAGCAAAAGTATCCGACGGAAGCAGAGAAGCGCGCGTCGCTGGATGCAAATCCCGAAGGCGCTGCGACGCGTGGACTGTGGAGCGACGAAACGTTTCTGGAGAACGTATCGAGCCTCAACGCGCAGGCGAAGAACACGCAGTTCGCCGACTACCACGGCCACGGCTGGAACTTCATGGCCGTTTACAAGCGCGATCACAAAGGCAACCTGCTTGACGCGGACGGCAACATCGTTCCGTTCGACGATCCGGCGAAATTCAAGAAGGCCGTGCACCTGCAGGACATCCACCTCGAGAAGGGGATGCATTGCGCCGACTGCCACTTCTCGCAGGACGAGCATGGCAACGGGCAGCTCTACGCCGAGTACGGCAACAACATCGAGATCGAATGTCAGGACTGCCATGGCACCACCGGCGCGTACACGAACCTGCGCACGTCCGGCCCGGCCGCGCCTCCCGGCGGCACCGACCTCCGCCTCGGAACCACACCGTTCGGGCAGCGGCGTTTCATCTGGATCAACGGCAAACTTTTTCAACGCTCGATGCTGAATCGCGGCATGCAGTGGGAAGTGATCCAGGTCAAAGACTCGATCACGCCCGGCAACGGGCACTACAACGAGCGCTCCGCATACGCGAAGACGATCCAGCGCGACGGCACGACGTGGGGATCGTCATCGGGCACCAACATCGCGCACGCCGATTCGAAGATGACCTGCTACGCCTGCCACACAGCGTGGATGACGTCGTGCTCCGGCTGCCATCTCCCGCAGGAGCAGAATGCGAAGTCCGAGGGGCATCACTACGAAGGCGGTGAAACGAGGAACTACGCCTCGTACAACCCGCAGGTCATTCGCACCGACGCTTTCATGCTCGGCGTCAACGGCACGACGAAGGGACATCGTCTCGCGCCGGTGCGCTCGTCGTCGGCGCTCGTCATCAGCTCAACCAACTCTCTGAGAGACAGAATCTACATCCAGCAGCCGCCGATTTCGTCGCCCGGATATGCAAGCCAGGCCTTCAACGCGCACGTTCCGCACACCGTCCGCTCGCGCGAAACGCAGGGCTGCGGAAGCTGCCACGTCACGAAGGAGAACGACAACAATGCCTGGCTCGCGCAACTCCTGTTGCAGGGAACGAACTTCGTCAACTTCATCGGGCGCTATGCGTACGTCGCCGAAGGGAAGGGCGGTTTCGAAGGGATCTGCGTCACCGAGTGGGACGAGCCGCAGGCGGTGATCGGATCGTCGCTGCACAAGATCGTCTATCCCGATTACTACGCGAAGCACCAGGCGAACAAGCTGGAGTTGCAGACCGCGCACGAACACCACGGCGGCTCGCGCTCGCTGCAGATGCGCGGCGAATTCCTCTACAGCGCGAACGGCGAAGCAGGCTTCAGCGTCTACGACGTCGCCAACGTCGACAACAAGGATTTCTCCGAGCGTATCGTGTCGCAGCCGGTCTCGCCGCTCGGCCAGCGCACGGTCGTCAAGACAAAGTTCGCGTCGGCGGTCGCTCTGCCGACGACGATGCCGATCGATCCGAATCGCAAAACGCAGTTCATTCCGGAAAACGAAGAACAGCCGATTCATCCGCTGTACAAATACGCGTATGTCGCCGACCGCGAAGAGGGACTGATCCTCATTGACGTGACCACGCTTGCCGACGCCAATCCATCGAACAACTTCCTGACGCGCGCGCTCACGTTCAATCCCGGCGGCGCGCTCAACGGCGCGCGATCGATTTCCGTGGCCGGCCGCTGGGTCTTCATCGGTGCGGCAAACGGCGTGGTGATCGTCGACGTCGACAAGCCGCTCGCGCCGCGCGTCGTGGCTACGGTCCCCGAATTGAAAGACGCCACCGGCATTGCCGTGCAGTTCCGCTACGCGTTCGTCACGACGCGCGATGGCTTGTCGACGATCGACATCACCGATCCGAATCACCCGCGCATCGCCGGACGCGTGGCCATCCCCGACGCGCGCAGCGTCTACGTCGCCCGGACGTACGCGTACGTCGCCGGCGGCGCGAAGGGGATGGTCATGGTCGACGTCGAGCGTCCCGAGAAGCCGTCGATCGTGCCGTGGAGCGACGAAGGTCCGCACGATGCCAACGACGTCAAGGTCGCCTCGACGAACGCATCGACCTTCGCGTACGTCGCCGACGGCAAATACGGTTTCAAGATCTACCAACTCCTCTCGCCGGAATGGACGCCGGGCTACGCCGGCTTCAGCCCGCGTCCAGCGCCGCGGCTCATCGCCACGCGCCACACGCGCGGTCCGGCGCTCGCGGTTTCGAAGGGGCTCGATCGCGACCGCGCCGTCGACGAGGGCGGCAATCAGGTCTCGATCTTCAACCGCATCGGCGCACGCCCGATGACGCTTCCCGAAATGCAGCGGCTCTACCTCCGCGATGGAACGCTCTACACCGTCAGCGAGACCCCGACGAAGCCGCTTCCGAGGTGATGATGAAACGTGTAGCGATCCTCATTCTGCTGACGAACGTCGCTGCTGCCGCGCAGCAACCGGCAGCGCCCGCGCCCGGCCACTACGAAGGCGTCGCCTCCTGCGTCAACTCCGGGTGCCACGGCTCGACGCAGCCGCTGAACACGACCCGCATCCTCCAGAACGAGTACTACAGGTGGCTCAACAGCGATCGCCACGCGCAGGCCTACAACATCCTCTTCAACGACCGCTCCGCGCGCGTGGTCCGCAACATGCGGTTGAAAGGGAAGGCGTATCAGGAAAAAGTCTGTCTCGATTGCCACACCACGGACGTTGCGCCGACGCTCGTCTCCGGCAAAATCGATTTGGAAGATGGCATCCAGTGCGAAACCTGCCACGGTCCCGCCAGCGGCTGGCGCGCCGAGCACACCATGGCCGGCTGGACGCACGAGCAATCGGTCGCGGCCGGCATGACCGACCTGCGCTCGCTTCCCACCCGCGCCTCCAACTGTCTCTCCTGCCACCTCGGCAACGAGAAGAAGGAAGTCGATCACGAGCTGATCGCGTCCGGCCATCCAGTACTTGCCTTCGAGTTAGACAACTACACCGAGACGATGCCGCCGCACTGGCGCCGCGGCAACGATGCCACGCACGGCGCGCGCGCGTTCGCCGTCGGCCAGTCCGCGGCGTTCAGCCAGTCGCTCGACAATCTCGCGCATCACGCCCGCGGCGAGACGTGGCCGGAGTTCTCCGACATGAGCTGCGTCAACTGTCACCATTCGCTCGAGTCGAGCGGATGGCGTCAGGAACGCGGCTGGCCGGGCCGCGCCGGATTGCCGTCGTGGAGTCCGCAGCATTGGGCCGTCCTCCGCCTTCTCGTCAGCCGCGCCAACCCCGCCGCACGCGCACAACT
>JBAVBF010000824.1:0-9260 GCA_049586115.1 Thermoanaerobaculia bacterium
AACTTTCGTGGCCTGCCCGCTTCCGTAGCGCAACGGCATCAGTGCGACGCGGATGTTGCGCGCGAACGACGGCATGTCGTCGACCGGCGAAACGAGCGTGACGCCGCTGCGGCGGGCATCGTTGCGCAGTGCGCGCGACGCTTCCGCGCCGCCGATGATCAGCGTCGCCGCCGGATGCAGCGCGCGAATGGCCGGCCAGATTTCGCCGAGCAGCCACGAGGCCGCATCCGCATTCGCGAAGTACGGCAGGCGTCCCCAGAATCCGAAGTCGTAGCCGCGCGCGGCATCATCCAGCGGCTTGGCCGCGACGCCAATCGTGACCGCGACGGCGTCGTCGAACTCCGCGGTCTCGTCGTCGCTGACCACGACGACCTGTCCGTACGTGCGCGACACTTCGTGTTCCATGCGCGTCATGCGGCGTTCTTCGATCTTCCAGAGCCAGCGCGTGAATAGCGATGCCGCTTTCCGCCGTTCGCTCGCGCTGCGCCGAAGCGAATCGATGGCGTCGAGGATCGTGCGCCCTTCGAGCGATTCGCGCACCCACGGATGCATGCGCGAGAGCAGGACGATCGTGACGTCGAACGGGCCGGCGTCGCGACGCGCATCCGCGATCGCGCGTTGCCAGTCGAACGGTGCAGCGAGCAGACATTGCAGCGGGAGTCGTTCGCGCAGCATCGTTATCACGCCGCGAATGCCGCGAAGCAGTGCGGATTGCGCGCCGTAGAAACGGAGCGCGGGAACGCTCGCAGGAATCGTTCCGTGCGGAGCGACGAGTGCCACCTCGCCGCCATTCGCGAGCGCGGAAATCCAGCTGGCTGCGCGCAGCCGGTCGCCGGTATACGGCGGCCAGGGAAAACGCGGCGCGATGACAAGCGACTTCATCGCGTGCGAAGAGAGCGCGGCGGGAGGAGGAGAAGCGTCAATTGTTGGACCCGCGCCAGAATAGCAGATCGACTAAAGCGGCGGCGGTGCCGTGCTCGTGGCCGGAGGCGCGGTCGTTGTCGGAGGAGGCGGCGCCGCGGTCTTCGGCCCTTCGTCGACATTCGGCGCGGGCGACTCCGCGCTTTCGCCGGAACGCGCGGATGCGTCGGGCGCGGCCTGCGTCGGCTCGAGCTCTTTCGGCTGGTAGAACGGCTTCTGCAGGTAGTACGGCAGCTTGCTCACCGCAACCGTCGCGCCGCTGCAATCCTTGTCGGGCTCCTGGCCGGCGATGAACGCCTCCATGATCACGTGCTCGCACGGACCGATGCCGCGCCGTCCGCTCTTCAGATCCATCGGCGTCATCACGATGCCCGGCGGGATGTCGAACTCCGGACGCGACGTGCGGAGCTTCAGCGCATCGAGCTGCTTCACGATGTCGATCCAGATCGGGAGCGCGACTTCCGCGCCGGTCGCGCCGCCGCCGAGGGAACGGCTGGGATCGTCGTAGCCAGTCCAGACCGCGATCGTGTACTCCGGCGAAAATCCGAGGAACCAGGCGTCGGTGTAGGAGTTCGTCGTCCCCGTTTTTCCGGCCAGCGGCGGCGGAAGCACGTGCGCTTCATAGCCCGTACCGCGGTCGATCGTGCCGCGCATCACGTGCGCCAGCTCAAACGCCACCTGCGCCTGCGTGGCCTCGGACAACTCCGGCAGCTGTTCTTCCAACACGCGATCGGTCTGATCGACGATTTTGCGAACCATGCGCGGCTTCACGTAGACGCCCTGATTCGCGAAAACGTTGTACGCGCCGGCCATCTCGATCGGCGACACGCCCGCGGCACCGAGGGCGGTGGACGGATAGCGCGGGATGTCCGAGGTGATGCCGCAGCGGTGCGCGAAATCGACCACGTGATTCGCGCCGACCATCATCCAAGTCTTCACCGCCGGCACGTTGATCGACAGTTCCAGCGCGCGTTGGATCGTCACGATGCCCGCGTACTTGCCGTAGTAATTCTTCGGCGAGTAAATCTGATTGCCGACCGGAATCGCCACCGGCTCGTCGAAGACCGTATCCGCCGGTGTCAGCCCCTTCTCGAATGCCGCGCCGTACACGAACGGCTTGAACGACGATCCTGTCTGGCGTCTCGACTGAATCGCTCGGTTGAACTTCGACATCTGAAAGTCGTAGCCGCCGACCAGCGCCCGAACCTCGCCCGTCTTCACGTCGAGAATGACCACCGCGCCCTGCACCTGCGGCAGCTGATCGAGCATCCACTTTTTCGCGTGCGTCTTCGCGTCTTCATCGAGCCGGATGTAGACGATGTCGCCGGTCTTGAGCGTCCCTTCCATCGTCTTGTGCTGCGTCCAGGCGAACGATGCCGCCGGAAGCGTCATCGAATCTTTGCCGACGCGCGCCGTGACGCCGTTCTTGTCGACGGCCATGACGACGGCGGGATAGAGCTTGTCGGGAACGTATGCATCGTTCGACCAGCTCGGATCTTTGTATGCGGCGGGATCGATCCCCTCGGCCACGAGATTCCGCGCCGGCTTGCGAAATCCGCGACGCCGATCCCATCGCCGCAGTCCGCGTTGTAGTGCAGTCTCCGAAGCGATCTGCATGCGCAAGTCGAGCGTCGAGTAAACCTTCAATCCGCGCTGGTAGAGATTCTCGACGCCGAATTTGTCGCTCCGCTCGATGTACTGCCGAATCTCCTCCGAAAAATAGGCGCCCACGCGGGGCGCTTCTTCTTTGTACGTGCCGAGGACGATCGGCGCATTGAGCGCCTGCTGGAACTGCTGCTTGTTGATGTAGTGCTCCTCGTACATCCGCCGCAGCACGTGATTGCGCCGTGCGGTGGCGTGATCCATGTGCGTGATCGGGCTGTAGTACATCGGCGCGCGGATCAATCCCGCGATCAGCGCCGCCTCGGGGACGGTCAGATCCTTCGCGTGCTTTCCGAAATAGAGCCGCGACGCCGCCTCCACGCCGTACGCGCCGTGTCCGAGGTAAACCTGATTCGCATACAGCTCGAAGATCTGATCCTTCGTGAAGTTCTTCTCGATATCGACCGCGAGAAAGGCCTCGTTGATCTTGCGGCGGAAATCTTTGGCCGGCGTCAGGAAGACCTGCTTCGCGAGTTGCTGCGTCAGTGTCGACGCGCCTTCAACTTTTTTGCGGGCGATGATGTCCTTCAATGCGGCGCGGAAGATCGCCTTCGGATTGATTCCGCCGTGGTGATAGAAATCGGCGTCCTCGGTCGCTACGACCGCCTGCACCAGCGCCGGAGCCATGTCGCGCTTCGCGACCACGATGCGCTTCTGGATCGAGTACTCGGCGAATCCGATTCCGTTGCGGTCGTAGATGCGCGTGATGATGGCCGGCTGATAGTTCTCCAGCGATTTCACCAGCGGGACGCGGATGGCGTGCGCGAGCAGGAAGCCGCCAGGGATGCCGAGGATGACGGCGATACCGATGAAGAACAGCTGGGATTTGCGGCGCGCAGACACTGTAAGAGTTTATCCGCAGATGACGCAGAGGGACCCAGATAGAATGCCTGCGATGGCCTCCGCTCCCTCCCCCGCTGCTCCGGCCACCGCCGATTGGAGCCGTCGCGTAGCGGATTCGATCGCGCAATACGGCGCGTGGCACACGTATCTGAAACTCATCGAAGCGCGCGGCGCATATCCCGGCGACCTTTCGCTGCGCGGCTACACGGAGATCCTGCGCAACACGATCGTTCGCGACTTCCTCGCTCATCCGAAAGGGATGCACTCGGTTCCTAAGCTGACCGCCGAGTTCCTCTCGAACTTCGACCGCTTCAATCTCACCGCGCAGGAGGGCTACCTCATGTCTCTCATCGACGGCCGGCTCGACCTCCAGAAACTGCTGATCCTCAGCCCGTTCGATCAGTTCACGACGCTCTTCACGCTCGCCAAGCTGCAGCAGGAACGCGCCATCACGGTGCCGCAATGAATCCAAACGAAAACTACATCATCGCCAAGCACCTGAAGACGCCGATCGCGATCGTCAACGAGCACGGCGGCGTCGAATGGTGCAACGACGCCTTCGCCGCAACGTTCGGCGCCGACGCGAAGGAGTGGCTGACACAGGCGGCGCGCGCGGTGGCCGGCGAACGCGGATGGCTGCAGGGCTTCTTCCTCGACGCCGACGCGCATCGCTCGCTCGACGTCGACATCGAAGGCCGCACGTATCGCGTCGACAAGATCATGCAGGCCGACGACTACGCCGTCCCCGCGGTCGCGCTCTGGTTCGAAGACGTGACGCGGCAGCGCGAGGCGGAGCAGGCCAAGTCCGATTTCACCGCGCAGATCGTGCACGACCTTCGCGGACCGCTGTCCGGAATCCAGGGAACTCTCGAATTCGTCCTGTCGCAAAGCTCGAAGATGGACTCGATCCATCTCGATCTATTGACCGAGGCACAGCGCGAATCGGAACGGATGATGAGCCTGATCAACGAGATCATGGACTTCTCGAAGATCCAGTCGGGCAGCTTTGCCGTCGAGCAGGAACCGGTACGGATCGCCGGCCTCCTCAAACGCGCCGTCCGAAGCCTGCAAAGCGTCGCTTCGCGCGACGAAGTCTTTTTGCTGTCCGCGCACGGCCGCGACGTCCCGCAGATCATCGGCAGCGTGGAAAAATTGACGCAGGCGGTGATCAACCTGATCTCTAACTCACTGAAGTTCACGCCGAAGAAGGGGTTGATTTCCGTCGGCGCGCAGATCATCCGCAACGGCGATCTCCCCGAGGCGATCGTGATCACGGTGACCGACAGCGGTATGGGCATCAAGGCGACGGAACTGCAGCAGATCTGGGACAAGTACAAGCAGTCCGGCAACAAATCCCTCCGCGGCGGCGGCGGCACAGGCCTCGGCCTGTACATCGTGAAGCAGGTCGTCGAAGCGCACGGCGGCGAGGTGACGGTGGCGTCGATCGAAGGCGTCGGCACGAGCATGGTGCTGAAGCTGCCGGTCACGCGCGCGGCGTAAGTGCCGCTTCCTCAACGTGCGCTGCACTTGCTGGAACCCGGGGGTCAGCGCAGGTCGCGCAGCTTGAGATCCTTCGCCGTCCTGCGGCGGCTCTGGATGACAAGGCAATGGCCTTAACGTAAGGTTCGCGACCGGAGCGCTGGCGTCCCGCCGCCGACTGAGAGGCTTGCCCAAGCGTCTTTTTACCGGCGAGATTTGAGGGATTGTCGGTTCGGCAGCGGGACGCAGCGGGGCCAGCCGGCGGGACCCCTGCGCTCCGACGCGACGGCAGCAGCGAGAATGAGCGCGCAGAAGAGGCGTCGGATCATGGTCGCGTTGTTGGACTGCGATCGGGCACGGCGGTTAGCTCCGCGAACGCACTACAATGCGCGCCACTTTTGCGGATGAGGTGCTCATGAATCCTGTTCAACCGATCACAGTGGCGCAGTATGGAATCGGACCGATCGGCGCGGAGATCGCGCGGCTGCTGCTCACGAAACCGTGGTTGAAGATCGTCGCCGCCGTCGACGTCGATCCGAACAAAATCGGCAAGGACCTCGGCGAAGTGATCGGGCTCGATCGCGAAGTCGGTGTCAAAGTGACGCGCGAGCTGACCGGTCATCCGGATGTGGTCTGCCACTCCACCGGGTCTCGCCTGCGCGACGTTTCCGGCCAGCTCAAGGATCTTCTAGAGCGCGGCTGTCACGTCGTTTCGACGTGCGAGGAACTCTCCTTCCCGCTCGATCACCAGATTCGCGAGGAACTGCAGCAGGTTGCGCGTTCGAAGAACGTCACGCTCCTCGGCACCGGCGTCAATCCCGGCTTCGTGATGGACAAACTGCCGCTGACGGTGACCTCGGTCTGCCAGCACATCGACGCCGTCGAAATCATCCGCATTCAGAACGCATCGACGCGGCGCGAGCCGCTGCAGCGCAAAGTCGGCGCCGGCATGACGCCCGATGAATTTCGCGCCGCCGTCGATGCCGGCAAGATCAAGCACATGGGCCTTCGCGAGTCACTGATGATGGTTGGCAACGGCCTCGGCGTCGAGTTCGAATCGGTCAGCGACGAGAAGATCGAGCCGATCATCGCGGATCGCGAAGTGAAGACGCAGTACCTGACCTGCGCTGCGGGACAGGTGGCCGGCGTTCATCAGACGATCTACGGCAAGGGCAGGATCAACGTGAGCCTCGAATTGCGCATGTACGTCGGCGCCGAGGATGTCGCGGCCGATCGCGTGATCGTGCACGGCGTCCCGAATGTGGAGATGGAGATCAAAGGCGGCGTCCACGGCGATCGCGCCACCGCGGCGATGGTCGTGAACTCGATCCCGCGCGTCGTCAGCGCGCGGCCGGGCGTGCTGACGATGGACGACATTCCGGTGTCGTTTCGGTAGACGCCTGAAACCTACGACGAATGGTCGTAAACGATCCGCCACCCCTCCGTTCGGCGGTGGAAGATCAGCGTGAAGCGTCCGTGGGGCGTATCCGCGTCGCGCGTGAGTTTCCAGGCGCCGGTGACGATGACGTCGTCGCCGCCGAGCGGCCGCAGATCGAGGCCGGAGAAGACCAGCGTGCCCATCTTCGCGCGGGAGTAGTATTTCGCTTTGTAGCGGTCGCGGACTTGCCTCCAGCCGCGCGTGACGTCCGTACCGACGAACATCGTGTCATCACTTCGCGCGTAGCCGGCCATGTACCCGTCGATGTCGCCCGCGTTCCAGGCAGCGGCCTGCGCGTCGAGGATGGCGCGGATGGCAGCGAGATCGTTCGCTGACACCCGCACCGCCGCCGTGGCGATCACCGGCAGCAACAGCAACGCAACTGACAGGAAACGCTTCATTGATCGAGCGTCTTCACGCGCGACGCGAGAAACAGCGCCGTGTCGCCGACGAGCCCGTAGCGCGCTTTCAACGGCGCACCGGCTTTGGCGTCGACGAGACGTCCGTTGTCGAGCGTCAACTGATTCGATTCGACCACCTGCCCGGCGGCATCGCTGATCGTATAGACGACGCGGTAGCCGGTGATCTGTTCTCTCGTTGCGGTTTGAAAGACGGAATTGTTGACCGGCACGGTCGGAGCCGGAACGTCGTTGTATGGATCGCGGCTGAGACTCGGCACCGGCCGCTGCTCATTGACGGGATGCAATCCTCCGCCAAGGTCCGGCGTCGATTGCAACGTCTCGGTCACGTCGAGTTTCACATTGATCGTCATCGGACGCGCGTTCGGGACCTGATCCGCGATCACGTTGATCGTCGTGTCCCGGACCTGCTTCACGAAGTTGTCCGTGGCGGTGTCGGACGTGATGTTCAGAACTACAGGCGTCGATGTGCGAGCGTGCGTCGCGCAGGCGCTGATGAGAAGAGAACAGCTGACGAAAATGATTGCGGTGCGTCGATTCATGAGTTGCTCCTTGGGGCCCGGCGGACCGACCGCAACGCAACCGGCATGCCGAGGGCGATCAATCCTGCCACGCTCCAGAGGACGATCCATGCAGCAGGTGCCGACCGCATCCAGTTCCACATGGCCAGAGTGATCGACCAGAGACCATAAACGAGGACAAAAATCCTGCGGTGGTGACGGTCATCGTCCACTCCGGCAGCGATGCTCGCGCCGAGGATGAGCGTGGGGATGAAGCCGAAGATGATGTTGAGGATGTGGATCACGTGCGATACCGCACGTCGATCACTTTGCGCACGACGTCTTTGGCCACGCCGGGCAGGTTTTGCACGCGCGTCAGGACGTCGTTGAAGGCGTTCGACTCGCCGCCGTGCTTGAAGCATTCCGCGCAGCGCGGCAGGTTGGTGAAGTCGCGGCGGGCGAAGGCGTCCTGCATCATCGCGAATCGCGGTCCGTCGAGGATTTCGTTCAGCGTCTGCGTTTTCAGATCGCCGAGGACCTGGTCGCCGTGCGCGTCGTAGCAGCAGTGCGTGACGCGGCCGTCGGCGAAGATCACCACCCACGTGAAGAACGCGCCCTGCACGCAGCCGTAGAACTTGCCATGAAGGTCGGTCTCTTCGTTGACGTCGAGCGCTTCGCACGTCTTCTCGATGACGCGCGCGTTCTTGTACTGCTTGAGATCGAAGAGGTTGCGGAAGTCGTCGACAGTCTCCGTCAGCGTCAGCCGCGAGCGCATTTTCTGGATCTCGATGCGGATCGGATGGCCTTTTGCCTGTTCGAGAAACGCCTTCGTGAGCACGACGAGTTTGTCGAAATCGCCCCCGGTCCGCAGTTGCGGATAGACCTCGGGATTGATCGAGTCGACGCAGATGCGGATGCGTTTCAGCGGTGAAGCCAGCAGCTTCGCGCCGATCTCTTCCGTCAACACGAGACCATTCGTCGAAAGACTGGCCTCCGGAAAAAGGCGGATGGCGTCGTCGATGCGCGCGTAGAGCAGCGGCTCGCCCATCTCGTGCAGCCATTTGAGTTTCAGCCCGGCGCCGTGAATCTCGCGCTCGGCCTTCTCCACCATCGGCCACTCCATGTCCTCGTACGGACGGCGCAGCACCGGCAGCGGACACATGCCGCAGCGGAGGTTGCACTTGGACGTCAGCTCGAGGCCGACTTTGATGCGGCTGGGGTTGAGTTTCATCTCCCGTCCACTAAGGCCGCGAACACAGCAGCGTATTCCGGCCACGAGTAGCGCCGCGCCGAGGCCGCGGCAGCGCGTTCCATCGCGGCGCGGTCGCGCGCGGTGAAGAATTCATCGACCGCGTTCGCGAGCGCGGACGGATCCTCGGGCGGGATGAGGATGCCGTTGCTGCCGTCGATGATCTCCGGCAATCCGCCGACCGTCGTGGCGATGACCGGCCGCGCAAAATGAAACGCGGTGAGCGCGACGCCGCTCTGCGCTTCGATGCGATACGGCGCGAGGACGACGTCCGCGGCGGCGAAGAAGGTAGCGATCTCGGAATCGGGGATGAACCGAAAATCGAAGCGGACCGCCCTGTCATCCTGAGCCGCCGAAGGACGGCCGAAGGACCCCCAGCTGGTAACCATCCCGTTATTTTCAGCAGGGGGTCCTTCGACCGTCCCTTCGCTTCGCTCAGGGCGGCTCAGGATGACAGGGAGGCCTAGTTCTCGCGAAAGCTGCTCGTACTCCGCCGCCTTCTCCCACCACGCCTCCCCTGCCGCGATCAGCAGCACGTCGGTTTTCAGTTCGCGCCAGGCACGCAACGCGAGGTCGAGCCCTTTGAACGGACGAATGTGGCCGAAGAAGAGCGCGACGTTTGCGGCGTTGACGCCGAGCGCTGCCCGCGCATCGGCGCGCGACGGAATCGCGCCGCCGAGCTCGTGGACCGGCAGGAACGTTTTCACCACCTGCCGGCCACCCGATCGCGTCCACGCTTCGCGCGCTTC
>JBAVBF010000825.1:0-8745 GCA_049586115.1 Thermoanaerobaculia bacterium
GCGAGCTTTTTCGCAAGGCGACGGAACTGAGCCCGGCTTCCGCGTCCGCGTTTTCCGGCCTCGGCGCGACCTACACGATGTCGGCGGAAGGCGATCCGCGTCCCGGCATCCAGGCGTTGGAACGAAGCCTCGCACTTGCTCCGGCCGGGGTCGATGCGATCTTCAACCTGATCCTGCTCGACGCCCGGGTCGGACGCCGCGACGAGGCGGCGAAACATCTCGACGCTTTGGCGCGCGTTGCCGACGTCGAGACCGTGCGGCAGGCGCGCGAGAATCTCTACTTCGCCGATCTCAATCACGCCAGCGAGCTTTTTCGCGCGGGCAAACACGCCGAGGCGACGGAGATCATGAAGCGCGTTGCTGCGGAAACGACGAACGAGCAGTTGAAAGCGCAGATCGAAGAACAGCTCGCGTCTTTCGGTCACGTCGCCGCCGCGAACCGTCAACTCTCCGCCTTTCAGCTCGCCGTGAACAAGGCCAACGACGGCAAGTTCAACGAAGCGCTGGCGATGATCGATGCGCTTCTGCCGACGATCACCGAGCCGGAATTGTTGTCCGCCGCGAATGATTTTCGCGCGAAGGTGACGAGCTACATCGCCGCGACAACGCCGAAGAAAAAGAAGTGACGTCGCGCGTATAATCCGCCGCCCAATTCGCCTCAGAAGGACAACAACGCAATGTCGAATCGCACGTTTACGATCATCAAGCCGGACTCGGTCCGCAACGGCAACTTCGGAAAAATCCTCAGCCGTCTCGAGTCCGAGGGCTTCCGCATCCTCGGCCTGAAAAAGGTCAACCTCTCCAGGCCGCAGGCCGAGGCCTTTTACGGCGTTCATCGCGAACGGCCGTTCTTTCCGGACCTCGTCAAGTACATGACTTCCGGAACCGTCTACGTCGCCGCGCTGGAAAAAGAGGGTGCCGTTCCCGCGCTGCGCACGCTGATGGGCGCGACCGATCCCTCGAAAGCGGACGCCGGCACGATCCGCAAGGAGTTCGGCTCGTCGATCGAGCAGAACGCGATCCACGGATCGGACTCCGACGAGAACGCGAAGATCGAGATCGGATTCTTTTTCGCCGAATCAGAGCTGATGTAGGCGGCGGTCGGGGGCGGCAATGCCGGCTCCCGACGCTTTCCCAACCCCCGCGATCGCGATCGGCAGCGTCGCCGCGGCGGCGTCGTAGTTGACCGGCAGGTAGAGCGTGAAACAGGAGCCGTCGCCCGGCAGCGACTGCACCTCGATCCGTCCGTGATGCAGCTCGACGAAGTTGCGGGTGAGCGACAACCCCAATCCCGTTCCGCCGCGGCGCGCCCGCCGCCCTTCCTCGGTCTGATAGAACTCGTCGAAGATGCGCTGCAGCTGGTCGGGCTGAATGCCGATTCCGCGGTCGGCGACGTCGATGCGCACGCTGTCGACCGCGAGCGGCGAGGTCGTTCGCGGCAGCGACTTCACCGCGATCGTCACCGGGCCGCCGTCGGGCGAGAACTTCACCGCGTTCGACAGCAGGTTGAAGAGGATCTGCTTGAGCCGTCCTTCGTCCAGCCGCACCATCGGAACGGAAGGATCGATCGAGGCGGTGATGCTGACGCGCGCTTCGGCGGCGAAGCCTTTCATCACGCGCTCCACGGCCGTGATGGTGTCGCGCAGATCGAAGTCGTCGGTGCGCAGCTCCATCTTGCCCGCCTCGATTTTCGAGAGATCGAGGATGTCGTTGATCAGCTCCAGCAGATGGTTGCCGGCGACGTGAATGTTTTCGAGGAACTTGTACAGCCGCTGCGGCACGACGGCGCGCGTGTTCTCCAGCAACACGCTCGAAAATCCGATGATCGAATTCAGCGGCGTGCGCAGCTCGTGCGACATGTTGGCCAGGAACTGATTCTTCGACCGATCGGCTGCGAGCAGCCGCAGGTTGGTCTCGCGCAGTTCGTTCGTCCGCTCCAGCACGCGTTGTTCGAGCGCGTACGTGAGGCCCTCGAGGTCTTTGTAGAGATGCGCGTTCTCGATCGCGACGGCAGCCTGATTCGCAATCGCCGTGAGCAGCAGCATGTCGTCGTTCGTGAACGCGTTCTTTTTGAAACTTTCGACCGAGATGACGCCGATGAGGCGGTCGCGCGCGATCATCGGAACGCCCAGCCATGATTCGGTCGGCTTCGAATCGACGACCGCTCGCACGCCGATGCGCTTCTCGTCGGCCACGCTGCCAATGAGCAGCGGCTCGTGGTGCGAGGCCACCCACGAGTTCAGTCCCTCGCCGAGGCGGAGGCGGTCTTTCGGCAGACGGACGCCGTCGCGGATGTCGAGCTCGAACGACAGCTCGTTCGTCGATTCTTCGAGCAGCGCGATGGTGAAGAGCGTGCAGTCCACCGATCTCCTGCACTCGTTGTAAATCGCGTCCAGCAACTCTTCGGTCGTGTAGCGCAGCGAGATGGTCTTGCCGATGTTCGTCAGCGACGCGATCCGCTGCAGTTGCTGCAGGCTCTTGATGCGCGTCTTGGCCAGATTGCGCGCCACGCCGATCGCCACGCTGCCGCTGAACGCCAGCGCCACGAGCGCGCTCCAGCCGAGGGCCGCGAAGGAGAGCGCGGTCATGACGGCGTAGGGAACGGTGAGCAGATAGATGGCGAGATCGACGCCGTCGATACGAATGATCTTGCGCAGCGAGTAGCCATACGACTGCGCGACGCGGAACATGAGCAGGATGTTCGTCACGCTCAATACGACGCCGCAAAGCGCGATCTTCACCGCGGCGGCGAACGTGGCGTGCGCGAGCGGAAGCTCGCCGTTGAGGTGCTCGTACAACGTGGCCGCGGCCACGACCGGGATTCCGTACGTTCCGAAAAGCCCGAACGTCTTGATGCGGTCGCCGAGCCGGTCGGTCGATTCAATCTTGGCCGGTCCGATCTGCTTGAGCGCCAGCACGCGCGCGAAGCCCGCCACGATCACCGCCAGCCACGACGAGATGACCACGCCCAGGATCGGGATCATGACCGTGTACGCGGTGAGGACGAGCGAGACGAAAATCAGCTCCGTCAACTCGAACTTCAGCAACGCCAGAACGGTGGCGAACGCGATCAGGATCACGATGACGCCGGCCGCATCGGGCTGCAGGCGATGCAGGATGAGAGTCGTCTGATCGAAGCGCAGCCAGGTGATCCACGCCATCAGCAGCAGCCCGGCGCAGCCCTGCGTCAGAAAAACGGTGAGCGTGCGCCGTCGTGCGGAGTCGGATCCGGTGGCCATGAGCGTTTGGGAGTGAGCGGCTATCGTAACGTCAAAAACTTCTGCACGCTACGGCTCGATTTGACCGCGGTTTCGCCTCGCGCAGAGAGCACGGCATCGGGCGCACCGCTTGATCAATGTCCCGCTCCATGAACAACATCGAATTCATTCAGGAACGCGAAAACGAGAGCGGACGGATGTCGAACGTACTGACCGGCTGGGAAAATGTCGTCTTTCAGCTCGAAGACGATCCGGGATCGGCTTCCTGCACCGCTTCGTTCGCGCCTTTGAACCCGATCTTCGAATGAGTGCCGTCGCAGAACGGCTTCATAGTCGATCCGCCGCAGCGGCAGAGCGCGGCCTTTTTCACTTCCACCGGATTGCCCTGCGCGTCGGTCAGGGTGAACTCGCCCTCGACAAGGTACGGGCCGTTGTCGCGGATCTTGATGTTGATGGCCATGGACTCTCCTAGAAGATCGGATTCTTTGCTTCGTGCTCGAGATGCCAGTTGTAGGTGTAGCCGGGGAAAGGGATCGGGATGGTGTAGGTCACCGTGACCGTGATCTCTCCGAGGTTCCGGACGATCTTGATGTCGTTTTCGGTGACCGGCAGGGCGTCTTCTCTCGCTTTGGCGAGGATTGCCGCGCGGATGCGATCGTCACTGTGCGTGCCGGCGGATTTGGCTTCGTCCACGACCGTCTGCCGCAACTCCGCCGCTTTCACTTTCACCGGGATCATCTTCCAGGCCACGAAGATGGCCAATCCGAGAAGGATGAGGCCGATCAGACAGCCGAATTGGTTCTCACCGCGCTCGCGACGACTCTTGCGCATAACGACCTCCATCGGCGCTGAGTATACCTACTGGATGAGTCTGAAGAGACGTGCTTCGCGCGCGGGTGTCGGGTGCCGGGTGTCGGGTGCCGGAGAAGGAGCGGCGGCTACGACCCCCGACTCCCGATTTCCAAACGCTTCGTCGCTCGACCACAAAATCAGTCGGGCCTTTCCGACGACGGCATCCTTCGGCAGCACGCCCCAGCTGCGGCTGTCGAGCGAATCGGCGCGGTTGTCGCCGAGGACGAAGTAACTGTCGGCGGGGATGATCTGCGGCGCGATCGTCCCGCTGGCCGCTTGCGCCGCGACGTACGGCTCCGTGAGCGCGTGACCGCAGACAATGACGCGTCCGGCGCGCGTTTCGACGAGGTCTCCGGGAGTTCCGACGACTCGCTTGATCATCAACTCATCGGTCGCGCGAGGCGAGCGGAAAACGATGACGTCGCCGCGGCTCGGCTTCGTTTCGAAACGGTACGGCATGACGACGATGTGGTCGCCCGGCACGAGCGTCGGCGCCATCGAAGACGACGGAATCACATAGAGCCGCAGCGCCGCACGCACGCCGAAGGCGAGCACGATGGCGATGAGCAAGGGCTCAGCGATCAATCGGAGGGGAGACTTTCGCGCCACGGGAACTCTCAACGACTGTGCACCGCCGGCCATTTCGTATTCACGGGTGTCGGCAGCGGCCACAGCCGCTACGCTTCTTGACGCGCCCAGCCTCCCCGACTACTGTTCGCGTCGCATGCCGATCGAGCAACGACAGCCGCAGGGACTGGTCGATATCCTCGACAAGATCCTCGACAAAGGTCTGGTCGTCGCGGGCGACATCAAAGTCTCGCTTGCGAATGTCGAACTGCTGACCATCCAGCTTCGGCTGGTCATCTGCTCGATCGACAAGGCCGAGGCCATCGGCATCAACTGGTGGCGCTCGGACCGTTTCTACTCCGCGGCGCCGACCGCCGGCACCGTGAGCGCCGAAGAGTACGACGCGTTGAAAGCGCGCATGAGCGAGCTGGAAGCAAAGCTCGAAGGCCGCGCCCTTCCGCGTGCCACGCAACCGAAAACAGACGAGAGGAAAGGCAGGTAAGTCATGGCAGTTGAACGCGCACCAGGCGGCACAAGTCTTATCGACGTACTCGACCGGATCCTCGACAAAGGCATCGTCGTCGATGCATGGGTCAGGATCTCGCTCGTCGGCATCGACCTGATCACGGTTGAAGCGCGCGTCGTCATCGCTTCGATCGACACGTACCTGAAGTACGCCGAGGCAGTCGGTATCACGTCGACCGTTTCGCGTCCGGCCGTCAGCGCCGGCGAAGGCTACACGGGCGGAACCGGCAGCAACACGCCCGCTTCAGGCGTCGGACGCGCGTAGCAGGCGCGTGCCGCAGCCGATGCAAAAACGCCTGCCGCGCAGCAGCGCACGGCAGGCGTTTTCATTGTCATCCTGAGCCGCCGAAGGCGGTCGAAGACCCCCGGCTGAAACCGCCGGCTAATGATGCCGGTCGAAGCGAACGCCGCGTTCGCACTCGGCGATTGCGTCGTTCGTATATTTGAGGGCAGCCTCGCGATGTCCGCCTTTGTCGCGGTCAGCGTGTTCCAGTTCGGTGCGCGCCAGTTTCAGATGTCCGATTGCCGCTTGCATGCGCGGCTGGTCGGCGGTGGCGCGTCCGGCGACGAATCCCGAGGCGATGGCGGTGACGACGAGCAGGGCGATGACGAGACGATGAAGTTTCATGGGTTCTCCTCCTTATCCATCAATCGACGCGGTATGCGCCGAAATCGCTTACGGCTGCTTCAACCACTGATCGAACCAATCGCCGACCGTCTGGTACCAGAGCTTCGAATTCTGCGGCTTCAGCACCCAGTGGCCTTCGTCGGGAAAGTAGACCATCTTCGACGGGACGCCGCGGCGCTGAAGCGCGGTGAAAAGCTCCAGCCCCTGATTGATCGGGACGCGAAAATCGAGCTCGCCGTGCGTGACCAGCGTCGGCGTCTTGAAGTTCTTCACGAAGTTGTCGGGCGACCATTTCTGATACAGCTCCGGGTTGTCCCACGGATTTCCCTTGAACTCCCATTCCGGAAACCACAGCTCCTCGGTCACTCCATACTCCGACTTCAGATCGTAGACGCCGGCGTGCGAAACCAATGCCTTGAAACGATCGGTGTGGCCGAGAATCCAATCGACCATGTAGCCGCCATACGAGCCGCCGGCCGCACCGATGCGCGTTCCATCGACGTAGGGCATCGACGCGAGCATGTCCACGCCGTTCATGATGTCGACGTACGCCTTGCCGCCCCAGTCGCCGGAGACTTCCTCGAGGAACTTCTGCCCGTAGCCGTACGAGCCGCGAGGATTCGGCATGAAGACGACGTAGCCGCGCGCCGCAAACACCAGCGGATTCCAGCGATACGACCACGCGTCGGCCCATCCGCCTTGCGGTCCGCCGTGGATGAGAACGATGGCCGGATACTTTTTCGAGGCATCGAACGCCGGCGGCTTGAGGATGAACCCCTGCACCTTCGCGCCCTCGGCGCCGGGATACCAGCGGTCTTCCGAGGTCGCCGCGATGTTCGAGAGCAGCGCGTCGTTCTCGTGCGTGATCCTGACCGAATTCGCGCCGCCTGCGATTTTCGTCAACGCGTAGATGTCATTCGGCCGCAGGAACGATGAGCCGTCGTAGTAGACCGTCTTGCCATCGCGGCTGATCGTGACGGCGTCAGCCGAAACAGCATCGGAGATCAGTTGCGGCGCACCGCCGTTGATTGCGACTTCGTAAATCGCGGTCTTCCCCGTTTTCGGCGCGGTGAAGAAGATCGATTTGCTGTCCGGCGACCAGGTGATCGACTCGACCCAATCATCGAACGCCGGCGCGATCCGATGCGACGTTCCATTCGTCCGGTCGTAGAGCCACAACTCCCACAGGTCGGATTCGTAGCCGGCACGCACCTGCGAGCGATACGCGATCCAGCGGCCGTCGGGCGAATACTTCGGACTCGTATCCGCGCCGGTGCGCGTCGTGATGCGCTTTGCGTCACCGCCGGCGGTCGGAACGAGGAAGAGATCGGCATTCGTCGAGACCTCGGGATGCTGCGCCGTGTCGCGCGCATACACGAGCTCTTTGCCGTCTGGCGAAACGTCGAACTCATCGCCGCCGCCGACCGAGAACGGCGGCGCGTCGAACGCGCCGGGCGTCAGATCATGGACGCAACTGTCGCCGCAACCGCCGCCTGTCATGACGAGCAGGATGTGGCTGCGCGTCGGTTCCTGCCACGCTTTCCAGTGGCGATAAAGAAGGCCGGTCATAACGCGTGCTTTCGTCGGCGCGGCTGCTTCGGCGGCCGTTTTGTCCTTGATGCAGGCGGGATCGACGCCGCAATCCGGGTAGATATCGGAGACGGCGAGCAACCCCGAGCCATCGGGCAGCCATTTGACGCTTCCCGCACCGCCGGCGAGATCGCTCACTTTGCGCGAGGTGCCTCCCGCGACGTCGTAAAGATAGATCTGGTGCGCACCGCCATCGCGATTCGACACGTACGCGATCGTCCTGCCATCCGGCGACCACGCCGCGCCGTTGTCCTGATGCTTGCCGTCGCTGATCAGCTTCGGCGTTCCGCCCGCGGACGGGATCAGGTAAACGCCGCTGAAACCCTTGTTCGCGGCGAGATCGGGCGTGGAGACGTCGTAGGCAATCCACTTTCCGTCGGGCGAAAGTTGCGGCGCACCGATGCGGTGCAGCGAGACCAAATCTTCAAAGCGCAATCCGCGTTGCGCGATGGCGGATGTAGAAATGAAAAGCAGCACGACTGTCGCAAGTTTTCTCATCGTATGTACCCCAGTGACTTCAGGTTCTCGTAATACTCCTCGTTGACTTTGGCCGGCGATGCGGAGGTTTCGCGCGGCCCGTAGGTGGTAATCCGGGTGTTGTACCCCATGACGCTGCGCCCGGGCATCTCCTCGGATGCGGGAAACCCCATGAGCGCGCAAAGCGTCGGCGCGACATCAAACGCCGAGCGTGGCCGGGCGGTCATCGGAAGGCCCGTAGCGATGACGCCGCGGCCTGGCTGCCCTTCACCCGGCAAGCCGATCAGGATCACGTTGCCGCCGATTTGGTTGATCAGATGATCCAGATTGTCGAGCGCGCGCACCGAGGCTGCAACGCGCGTGGCCGGATCGAGCGTGAGGCGGTTGAGGATGATGTCGAGTGCCGGCAGGTACACGGTGATAAAGCGCAGTCTCCACTGCCGCTTCTGCTCCCCAATGAGGCGTTCCGAAGCCAGCGTGTCGACCCGTAAGGCTTCAACTTCCGGGCTTGCATGGGGCGTGCTCGCGGCCGCGAACACCGGCTTCTGACTGATCTCTTCGAGCGCGCCGATCTTGACATCGTCCGTCGTCCACCAGTTGATCGACAGCGACGGCACTGAGCGTGCGGCGAAAATCTCCCAGACGTAGTCGCGTTCGCGGACGGTCGGCGGCAGCGGTTCGCGCGCCGCCAGTTTCACGTCCTCGGCGAGATCGCGAAGCACAAAATCAACGGACGATACGGACTGCAGAAGATGCCGGCCATTGCGAAAGCGGACGCCGTCGACCGCGCGCACGCCATGGATTCCAGTCACGACGCCGGTGCCCACCGACGCCCAGCGCTCCGTCGCCGAGGAGCCCGGCATTGGATCGATCGGAGCGATGTGCAGG
>JBAVBF010000826.1:0-1971 GCA_049586115.1 Thermoanaerobaculia bacterium
TCCCGGCGCTCCCGCACAGCATGAACGGCGTGAAGCCGTTCGCGCGATCGCGTGCGATCGCGTCGCCCATGAGGTCGACACGCACGCGAAACAACGCATCGCTCGGAATCTCGCGAATGTTCGCGGCTGGAAATCCGGCCAGGACCGCCGCCTTCTGAAATGCGTGATGGGTTTGATCGCCGCAGTAGAGCGTCGCGCGCGAAAAATCGTCGCCGAGGACGGTCATTCGCGCGGCGATGATCGCGGTGAGGTTCGCGAGCGATCCGCCGCTGGTCAGCACGCCGCCGCTGCCAGCGCCGAATCCGACGATCTCACAGAACCAGCGCACCACGTTCGTTTCGAGCTGCACCAGGAGCGGCGCGGGTGCGAAGACGCCGACGTAGCGGTTCACCGCGTCCGCGATCAGGTCCGCCACCGCCGCGTGAAAAATGCCGCCGCCCGGGATGTAGGCGAGGTAGCCGGGACCGGCCGCGTTGAACGAACGCGGGATGGCCTCTTCGAAAAGAAAATCGAGCAGCTGCTCGTACCCGATGCCGCATTCCGGCAGCGGCTCGATCAAGGTCCGCGCGATCTCCGCCGCGCCATCGACATTCGAAGCGGGCTGCGACGGCAGCGACTCGATGTGCGCCACGATGCGCTTCAACGCCTCATCGACGAGTCGGCGCATTTCGGGAGCGTCAGGTTCGAGCGGGTAGTTCATGGGACGCGCATTATCGCGATCCCCTTGCGCGAAACGAAACGGTGACGAGCGTGACGGCGCTCACTTTCACAAGATTCACCATGTAGAATCTTTACTCATCACGGAGGATTCAACATGCGGCTGCGCTTTCTAACTCTTACTGCTCTTCTTCTCCTCGCCACCGCCGCGTCCGCGAAAGAGGTCTGGCTCAGCATCGGCGGCACCACCGCCGGCGGCACCTTCCGCACCGACGCGCGCATTTTCAATCCCTCGACCACCAAGGACATCCAGATCCAGGCCTACTACCTGCCGGTCGGAAACGCCGACAACTCCGGCGTACAGCCTCTCGCGCCCATTACCGTGCTGAAGCGCCAGCAGGTGGTCTACAACGACGTCGTTTCGTCGCTCTTTCATAGCAGCGGACTGGGCGCGATCCGGCTCAAATCCGACGACGATTTCGTGGCCACGCAGCGCATCTACGCCGTCTCCACCTCCGGCACGCTCGGCCAGTTCGTGGCCGGCGTCGACGCCTCGAGCGCCAAGGCCAAGGGCGTGATCATTCAGCTGCAGTCGGGCGGCACGTTCCGGACGAATGTCGGCGCAGCCAATCCGAACGCGACCGTTGCGAACGTGACCTTCTACCTTTACGACAAGAACAACGCGCTCGTCGGTACCGCGAAGACCATCGTGATGCAGCCGTACGGCGTCATCGCGCCGGGCGGTCTTGTTGGCTACGCCGACGGCGTGCCGGGCAACGCGGACCTGACCGATGCGTGGCTCGCCTACAGTTCCGACCAGCCGATCGTCGCGTATGGCTCCGTCATCGACAATGGCACCACCGATCCGACCTACATTCCTGCGGCCGAGGATACGGGCGTAGCAGTCGTCGGACCGACCGGCAACGTCTTCAACGTAACCACCCGCTCGTCATCGATCGCGATTTCGCCGGCGATCACGCAGGGCTTGCTGAAGCCGGGCGACAAAGTCACGTTCCGATTCAGCGGTCACGACACCACGCACGGCTTCCGGCTCGTCGATGCAGACGGCGGCGTCGTCGTCGATGTGACTGTGCCGCCCGACGCGGCCGTTTTCGAGCGGACCGTCACGCTGGGTGCCGAGGGAACGTACCAGTATTACTGCACGATCACGACGTGCAGTACGGGCCACCTCAGCATGCAGGGCAATTTCCCGGTCGGTACTCCTGGCTACGATCCGGGACCGAAATATTGACGAGTTAGCGATTCAGAAACGGCGCGTGATGCCGAGCACCAGCCCGGCATCCGCGCTGTTCT
>JBAVBF010000827.1:0-7307 GCA_049586115.1 Thermoanaerobaculia bacterium
GATCATGACGTGGCGCGTCGCGTGCGGCTCTTCGAGCCGGTCTCGCATGTCATCGAGTCGGTGGTCGCGCGCTTTCCGCGGCTGCGCAAATACCTCCGCGCGGCGGCCATTCGCATCAAAGGCGTCAGCGGGACGCCGCCGGCGGCTGCGCTGCCGGAGCTTGCCGCGGACGATGAGCCGCATCACCGGCGCGTAAACCGGTAATCCAGATTCCTTTGTCGTCGGTGACGTGCAGCGTGGCCGTGATCGCAGTTCCGTTCGGCGGCAGCGCATCAACCTTCGCGCCGCGGACGATGTAGTCCATCGTCATCGCCTCCATGAAACCGGGGATCGCCTCGTGATCGATCGTCAGCGAGTTCTCGGACGCGTCGCGGCCGACGATTTTTCCGGCCAGCGTGTAGGTCTTCTCGCCGGCGACCGACAACGGCTTATCGACGTTCGAGATCTTCGTTTTCCCGCATGCGAGCGCGAGAATCAGCGTGAATGTGAGAGTCTTCATGCGTTGAAACCTGCCACCGCCGCCAAACTGGCCGTCGTCGCCATCGTCGCGCTGCTCTTCGGCGGCCTCGCGCTGCGCGCCGCGATGCGATTGGTCAGCACCGCTACCCACTCACTGTTTTTCGGAGTGCTGCTGCTGGTGATGGTCGTCTGGATCTTTTCCAGTCGCAAGTAGCGATCAGGCCGCCGGCTGCGCGAATCCCGTGATCACGTACGACCCGCTCTTCACGTCCTTCTTGATCTTGATGATGTCGTTCTTCTGCGCATCCTCGAGCAGGTCGCTGAACGTGTTGTAGCCGTAATACTCCTCGTTGAAGGTCGGCTTCTTGCGCTGCATGGTCTGCTTGATCATCGAGCCCCAGAGGATCTCTTTGTTCTCGCGCATCAGCGCCTTGATCGAGTCGATCAGGAGCTTGAAGACTTCACCCTGCTTTTTGTCCTTGAAGTTCACGCTCGGCGCTTTCTGCGTGCCGCGCACGAGGTCCTCGTAGAAGATGAACTCGTCGCAGTTGTCGATCAGCAGATCGCTGGACGAGTTCTTCACGCCGACGCCGATGACGTACTTGTCGTTCTCTTTCAGCTTCGAAACGAGTGGCGAGAAATCGGAGTCGCCGGACGCAACCACGAAGATGTTGATGTGATCCTTCGACCAGGCCATGTCCATGGCGTCGACGACCATGCGGATGTCGGCGGAGTTCTTGCCCGAATAGACGCGGCCGGGAATCTCGATCAGCTCGATGGCGGCCTCGTGCAGCTCGCGCTTGTAGTCGGGGAACTTGTCCCAGTCGGAGTAGGCGCGCTTGACGACGATCTTCCCCTTCTCCAGCAGGCGCTCGAGGAGGAGTGCCACTTCAAACTTTTTGTACTTGGCGTCGGTGACGCCGATGGCGATGTTCTCGAAATCGATGAAAAGGGCGATTTTGCTTTCGTTCATGCTGCTTCTCGATGGCGGCGATCCGACGTTCCCGTCGTCCTCGGCCGCATCGTTGTCGAAGTTAGGTTTGCGGCTCATCGTTGACTGGCTCAGGGATTAGCCCCGGCAGCCTAACACCGAACGGTTACAGCAATTCCCCGCACGATCACGAAAAATTTTTGACGCGTCTCTCCGAAATTCACGTTTTGCCTCGACAATGTGCGCGTCTAACGTGGTCCGGTTCTAAGTTCTCCCCAAGATCAGATCGTTCCGTTCCAGGCCGCATAAGGCCTATCGCTGCCGTTTCGGCCAGGAGGCCTTCGTGCACAAACGCATCGCGCGGAATCTCGTCGTCTGTCTCGTCGCAATCGTGGCTCCGCTCATTTACGCGCAGCCGCTGGTGAAGTCGGCCATTCAGGTCGACGCGGGGAACATGAAGCAGGCCGGCCAGATCTTCGGCTACCGGCTGACCTACAACTGCAGCAATACCTCCGGGCCGTGTCTCGGCGCGCAGGTGATCGATCTGCTGCCGGCGGGAGTCACGTTCGATTCGACGGTTCCAGCGAGCCCCACCGGCGACGTCGCCGCGATCAATGTGACGAACAACTTCGGCGGCTCGGGGCGGACGCGCGTGCAGTTCGTGATGATCAATCCGCTGCCGGCCGGCAACAGCGGCGATCTGCTGATCAACGTCCACTTCCCGAATGGCTCGACGCCGAACGGCACCGTGGCTACGAACACGGCTGACGGAATCAATCTCGGCACATCGCCCGGCACATTCACGACGCCGCCGGTCAACGTGACCGCCGTGGCCGCGCTGCAGGTGACGCTGTCGAAGACGCTGACGACGTCGCCCGCCGAGCTCGATCTGCCGGAGACCTACCGGCTGCGCATCAGCAACGTCAGCAACGCGAACGGTTCGCTCAATCTCACCTCCCTCGGTCCGCTGACCGACACGCTTCCGCCCGGCGTCGTCTTCACCGGCTCCACGCCCGCTGCCGATTGCCAGCCGGGCTGCGTCGGCACGACCCCAGCCAGCGTGACGTGGACGTCGCCCTGCTCGCTGCCACTGACGCCGGGCAACAATTGCGACGTCAACGTCAACGTTACCTTCCCGAGCGCGACGTTCCCGTCGGGCACGAACGTGACGAACAGCTTTACCGCCACCGGCACGGCGCTCGGCGGAGCACCGACGAACCTCGGCGTCGGAACCGTGACGCACCCGGTCACGACGTTCGTTCCGAATGCGAGCGCGTCGCTGTCGAAAAACCTCAACGGGAACAGTCCCAACCCGCCGACGCTCAATCAGACGTTCAGCTACGAATTCGTCCCGCAGAACAACGGCAACGTGGCGCTCGACAACACCACCGTCATCGATACGCTGCCGATCCAGTTTCAGCTCGCGTCGGTCACGACGGGTGCCTACAACAACGCCGCGGATTTCGGAGCAGGCGTCGGCGTACGCGTGTCATACGAGAAAAACACCGCGCTGGGTGTTTTCACACTTTGGGGCTCGTCGCCCAACGTCACCACCAGCACGACGCTGACCGCCCCGCCGCCCGGCATCGGCGCGGGCGAATACGTCACGAAGATCAAATGGGAGTACGGCCAGACGCAGCCGGGAATGGCACCGTCGACGCGGCCGCAGATCACCGGCAAAATCGTCAATCCGAGTAATGCCGGCGGTCCTGTGGGATTCGGCGACTCGGTTCAGAACTGCGTCGCGCTCTCCGCCGTCCACACCGCCGGTCCGACCAATGTGAGCCAGAACGCGTGCAACACCTTCACGATCAGCGGTCCGTTCGTGCAGCTCAATCCAGGCAAGGACAATCTCAGCGGCGGACCGTTGAATCCCGGGCAGGCCGTCAGCTTCCGCCTGCACGTGCGCAGCGCAGCGCAGTCGAGCGATCCCGCGCCGCTCGAAAAGATCGTGGCCGCCGATCTCCTCCCGGTCGATCTGATTTTCACCGGCTGGACGTTCGACGATCAAGGCACCGGCCTTCCCGCGCCGCAGAACTTCCAGCAGATCCCGAATTACGCGAACACCGGCCGAACCCTGCTTCGCTGGACCTGGAACGCCGGCAGCGGAAACCTCGGCGTGAACCAGCAAGTCTTCATCAACGTCAACACGACGCTCCGCAATGGGGCGCAGGCCGGAAACCTCTCCAACACGATGGATCTGGCAATCAACGCGCCGGGACTCGCACAACGCTGCAACGGCAGCTCGACTACAGACACTCTCGATATCGACAACGACGGAAGCACCGCCGACACTCTCTGCACCGCGACCGGCAACCTGACCGTCGCGCCGATCGCGCAGCTGGTCTCATCGAAAAAAATCAAAGGCAGCTGCGACGGCGGCGCGGTCACCACCTCGGCCGGAACGCTCACCGGCGGCGCCATCGAATATCACCTCACCGTTTCCAACTCGGGCACGATTCCGATGCAGAACTTCGTGCTCATCGACATCCTGCCGTTCGTCGGCGACACCGGCGTCCGCGACACCACGCCGCGCGGCTCGCAATGGACACCCTTGCTAGCGGCTCCGATCACGCCGCCCGCGGGCACAGTCGTCTACTACTCCACCACCGGCAATCCCTGCCGAGGAGAGGTTGGAGGACCGACGACCGCGTGTACGCCGCCGAATTGGACCACCGTCGCGCCCGATCCGATCACCAGCGTCCGCTCGTTCAAGATCGACTTCGGCAGCCGCGTCGTCCTCCCCTCGGACGGTATCGACTTCACGTACTACATGGTCACGCCCGGCTCCGTCGCTCCCGGCACGACCGCGTACAACTCCTTCGCGTACCAGGCGAACCGCTCGGATGGACTCGGATCGCTGGCCGCGGAACCGCTGAAAGTCGGCCTCGCACTCGGCGCCTGTCCCGCAGCGAGCCTTGGCGACTTCGTCTGGGTCGATACGAATCACGACGGCATCCAGAACGACGGACCGACAGGACTCAACAACGTCCGCGTCGAGCTCTGGTCGCCCGGTGTGGACGGCATCCAGAACACGAATGACGACGTGCGGCTCGCGTCGACGATTACGTCGAACAGCCCGGCCAGCACACCCGGCTGGTATCGCTTCCCCGGCCTCGCGCCCGGCAGCTACTACACGAAGGTCATCCCGCCGCCGACGTTCATCCTCACGCTGCAAGGAACGACGACGGATGCGAACGACTCCGACGGCAACCCGGCCACCGGCATGACGCGCGTCATCACGCTCGCGGCGAATGAAGACAATCCCAATCTCGACTTCGGCCTCTTCACAACGCAGAAGGCCGCACTCGGCGACTACGTCTGGTTCGACCGCAACAGCAACGGCCTGCAGGATGAATCGCCGTTCGATGGCGTCAACGGCGTCACGGTGAAGCTCTTCGTCGACGACGGCAACGGCGTTCCGAGCGCGGGCGATCTGCAGGTGGCCACGACCGTCACCGCCGACGACGTGTACGCGCGTCCCGGCTACTACCTCTTCGATGGACTGATTCCGGGCCTGCCGTACTACGTCCAATTCGTCCTGCCGAGTGCCGCGACCGGGTTCACCTCGCGTAATACCGGCGGCGACGACACGATCGACTCCGACGCCTCGCTCGCCGACGGCACAACGCAGACCATGACGCTCGCACCGAACGAAGTGAACCGCACCATCGACGCGGGATTGATCGTCCCCGCGGGAACTCTCGCCCTCGGCAACCAGGTCTGGCACGACACGAACAACAACGGCATCTTTGAGCCTCAGAACGGCGAAACCGGTATCGACAACGTTCGCGTCGATCTCTATCGCGACGTCAACAACGACGGCAATCCGACGCTCGACGAGTACATCGGCACCACGCTCACGCAGACCATCAACGGATTCGCCGGCCGCTACGGTTTCGGCGGCCTCGCGCCCGGCAACTACATCGTCGTCATCAACTCCGGCAACTTCTCCGGCAGCGGCGCGCTCTTCGGACTGAACACCAGCACCGGCAACGATCCAGCGCCCGATCCCGATGATGACGTCGACGGCGACGACAACGGCACGAACTCCGGCGCGCTCATCGCCAGCCATCCGGTCACGCTCAGCACCGGCGGCGAGCCGACGACGGAAGACGGCGACGCCAACACCAACCTCACCGTCGATTTCGGCTTCACCGCTGCGCCGCCCACGATTCTCTACTACGACTACGGCGATGCGCCCGACGTCGGCTCCGGCACCGGCCGCGGCAACTACAACACCACGGCACTCGACAACGGCCCGAGCCATGTTCTCGGCGTACCGAACGCGCCGTACCTCGGCGCCTGCGTCGATGCCGACAGCGGTCTGCTCCAGAACCCGAACGCCGATGCCGACGACAACGGCGAGCACACGCTCGTCGTCGGAACCTGCGCCGGCGGCGACGACGAAAACGGCGTCACGTTCACCGGGCCGTTCACTCCCGGCGCGACCGCAACCTTCAATGTCACGGCCGGCGGCGGCGCGTCGCAATGTCATCTCGACGCCTGGGTCGACTGGAATCAGGACGGCATCTTCGGCAACAGCGCCGGCGAGCAGATCGCCACGAATCTGATCGTGCCCTTCGGCCCTCCGACCGTTCTGACGCCGACGGTTCCCGCCGGCACTGTCCCCGGCACGACCTACGCGCGCTTCCGCTGTTCCTCCGCCGGCAATCTCGGCCCGACCGGAGCTGCCTCGGACGGCGAAGTCGAAGACTACGCGCTGGCCGTCATCGGCTACGACTACGGCGACGCGCCCGCGAGCTACGGCACGCAAGGCGCCGGCGCCGCGCGCCACGTCATCACTCCCGGTTCACCGCTCGTCCTCGGCCAATGCGTCGACACCGATCTCGATGGGCAGCCGAATGCCACCGCCACCGGCGATGACGCCACGGCCGGCACGAGCCAGATCGGCAATTGCCTCGACGACGAAGACGGCGTGACGTTCACGTCAACCGTCTTCGCCTGTGGCACGGCCAGCGTCTCCGTCACCGCCAGCGGCGCCGGAAAACTCGACGCCTGGCTCGACTTCGACCGCAACGGCACGTTCGACGCCACCGATCACATCTTCATCAGTCAGTCCGTCGTTGCGGGCGTGAACAACCTCACCTTCGCCGTCCCGTGCACCGCATCACCCGGCGTTTCGTACGCGCGCTTCCGCATCTCGACCGCCGGCAACCTCGGGCCGACAGGAGATGCGGCCGATGGCGAAGTCGAAGACTACGCGGTCAATCTCTTCGGACTCGATTTCGGCGACGCTCCCGACACGTACAAGACGACGTTGGCGACCGACGGCGCGCGCCACATCGTGATCCCCGGCTTCTCCCTCGGCGCCTCAGTCGACAACGAACCGAACGGCCAGCCGTCGATCGGCGCATCCGGCGACGGCGCCGACGAAAACGGCGTGACGATTCCTACGGTCCTGAAAACCTGCGTCGCGAACACGCTCACGATCAACCTGACCAACACCGCCGGCCAGGCCACGCCGAAGCTCGATGCGTGGATCGACTTCGACGGCGACGGCCACTTCGACGATCCGCGCGACCGCGTCGCCACTGGCGTCGCACTCGTCTCCGGCAGCAACATCCTGATCGTCAACGCGCCGTGCAACGCGCCGTCGACGAACACCTACGCGCGCTTCCGCCTGTCGTCCACCGGCATCGCGACACCCACGGGCGTCGCCTCGGACGGTGAAGTCGAAGACTACGCCGTCACCGTCGCCGCTCTCGATTACGGCGACGCGCCCGACCCAACGTACCCGACGCTGCTCGCCTCGAACGGAGCCCGCCATCGCGTCCTGCCGCTCAGCAACCCAACCCTCGGAACGTTCGTCGACGTCGAAGCCGACGGTCAACCCAATGCCACCGCGTCCGGCGATGACAACAATGGCGTTCCGGACGACGAAGATGGCGTGACG
>JBAVBF010000828.1:0-4289 GCA_049586115.1 Thermoanaerobaculia bacterium
GGTTCTCACGCCGGCTTCGCCGGCGGCGTTCGCTCGTATCATCAACGCATGCCCAATATCGTCGGAGTGGATGGTTGTCCAGCCGGTTGGATTGCGTTGATCGAACAAACTGAAGCCCGACGCATTACCGCGCACGTGTTTCTCACCTTTCGTGATCTCACCATAGCGCTTGATGCTGCGGTGATCGCCATCGATACCGATCGGCCTCACCGATTGCGGCTCGCGCCAATGCGATCACCTTGCGCGGCGTCGCCTCGGTCCCAAATGAGGATCGAGCGTGTTTCCTGCGCCCATCCGGTCAGCGCTTGGCGCGTGTACTTACGCCGAAGCGAAGGCAGCATCGATCGCAGCTCAGAAGAAAGGGATCTCTCAACAGGCGTTTGCGATCTATCCCAAGATCCGCGAGGTCGACATCACGCTCCGGGGCGATGCCGAACTTCGCGCCAGAGTCTTCGAGATTCATCCCGAGCTGACGTTCAGCACAGGACCGGAGCGATCATCTACCTCCTCCTCAAGTCACGCTGCCGCTTCGCGACGTTGCGCGACGCCATCCCGGACATCACCGACCGCATGCTCACCGAACGCTTGCAGGAGCTGGAGCAGGAAGGGATCGTCGACCGGACGGTGATCCCGGAGGCGCCGATCCGCGTGGAGTATTCGCTCACACCGAAGGGCGGGCGCTGGCGACGGCGATGGATGCCGTTGGCGCGTGGGCACACAAGTGGGGCAAGCCCATTGCGAACGACGCGGCGCATCCCAAGCCGCGGAAAAAGCGGGCGTAGTCTCTACTCGTGCAGCACGCTGTGCACGAACGAGACGGCGATCGATCCCTCGCCAACGGCTGATGCCACGCGCTTGATGTTGCCGCTGCGGACGTCGCCCACCGCGAAGACGCCCGGCTGATTCGTCTCCAGCAAATGAGGAGCCCTGCCGAGCGGCCACGCCGACAATTCTTCGGCACTCAGATCCGGTCCCGTCTTGATGAAACCGCTCTCATCGAGCGCGAGGCAGTTCTCCAGCCAGCCGGTGGCGGGAACCGCACCTGTCATGACGAATACATGACGGATCGGGAGCACCGTCGTCGTCCCTGTTTTCAGATCGCGGACGTGCACGCCCTCGAGGTGAGAGGCGCCGTCGAGTGCCGTGATCTCGCTGGATGTTTTCAGTACGATGGCGGGACTCTCTTCGATTCTGCGGATCAGGTACCGGGACATCGTTTCCGCCAGCGTGTCCGCGCGGACCAGCATGTACACGCGGCTGGCGGATTGCGCGAGGAAGACGGCAGCCTGTCCAGCCGAATTGGCGCCGCCGACGATAATGACGTCCTCCCCACGGCACAACTGCGACTCCATCAGCGTCGCTCCGTAGTAGATGCCATTCCCCTCGTACCGCGCGGCGTTCGCAACCGCCAGTTTTCGATACTCCGCGCCTGTGGCGATGATGACGCTGCGGGCCGGCAGCCGTTGTCCATTCTCCATCTCGATCATGAACGGCTTCCGGGCGCAAGCGAGGCGGTGCGCTCCGCGGGCGATCATCACCTGCGCTCCGAACTTCTCCGCTTGCGTGAATGCGCGTCCGGCCAGGTCCTGACCCGAAATGCCCGTTGGAAAGCCGAGGTAATTCTCGATCTTCGAACTGGAGGCAGCCTGCCCTCCGGGCGCATTCGATTCGAGAACGAGAACGTCCAGACCTTCCGACGCGCCGTAGACGGCAGCGGCAAGTCCGGCAGGTCCCGCGCCTACGATGATGAGATCGCGGACATGCACCGCATCGATGGCGGCGTTGAATCCGAGACAATCGGCAACGGCCTCGTTCGATGGATTTTTTAGAACAGACTGGCCGCGGCAGATGACCACTGGGATGTCCGCCACCGCAACGCCAAAGCGATCCAGCAGATCCTGAACGTCCGCGTCGCGGTCGAGATCGACATACGCGTACGGATGTCCGTTGCGCGTCAGGAATTCTTTGAGGCGGAGAGTGTCGCTGGAATGCACCGAGCCGACCAGCACGACGTCGCCGGTTCCCTGCGCGATCAGCTCGACCCGGCGCACGATGAATGCACGCATGAGGATCTCACTCAACTCAGCGTCCGTCTGCACAAGGGAGAGGAGGATCTCCCGATCCACTTCGATGACTTCGCCCGGTTGGGTTATCCGCGCACCAGCGAGTGTGCGCCGGCCCGACAAGAGATTGATTTCGCCTGTGAATTGCCCGGGGCCGTGGCGCGCGATGATCGTTTCCTGCCCGGCCTTCTGTACGATCATTTCGATTTCGCCCGCGCGGACGACGATGAACGGGACCGATTCGGCCCCCGCCTCCCACAGCACTTCTCCGCTGGAAACCGCGCGCAGACGGCCGCGCGGCGCGAGGCGTTCCATCTGCGCCGGTGTCAGCGTCGGAAAGGCTAGCGACGCGCGCTCCGCCGTGGAGGTCTGCAATTCGCGGAACGCCATAACGCGGGATTCTACGTTGCGAGCGCCACGCCGCTACTCCTTCGCCAACTCCACCCTTCGGTTCTGCGAGCGTCCTGAGACCGTCGTGTTCGTGGCGGCCGGTTGGGTTGAGCCGAGGCCGGCGGGGGTGAGGCGGGCGTCGGCGATGCCGGCGGTGACCAGGTAGGCCTTCACCGAGGTCGCGCGCTTCTGGGAGAGATCGTTGTTGTGGGCGTCGTTGCCGCTGGAATCGGTGTGGCCTTCCACGCGCAGTTTCCAGTCGGGCTTCGCCTTCATCAGCGCCACGATCTTGTCGAGGGTCGGTTTGGATTCCGGCTTGATCGTGTCGGAGTCGGTGTCGAAGTTGATGCCGTAGATGCGCGTGCGGCCCAGTTCCTCGAGGTCCTTCGTCATCTGCGCTTCGGCGCCGGTGCCGGACCAGTGCGGGCAGGAGCCGATCTCATTCGAGATCTTCGTTCCGTTCCACACGCTGCCGTTCGCGTCGCTCTGGCCTTCGTACCACCAGAGGCCGAACAGCTGCTTCCCGTCGGGCGTGAAGACCATGAGGGCAGGGCCGCTCTTGTCCTTCCCCTCGCTCCACATGAACTTCATGACGCGGCCTTCGATGCCGCCGTTGAGGAGACCGTCGCCGTGCTCGTAGCAGCCGGTCACCGAGGTCCCTTCCTGTTTGAGATGGAACTTGCCGAAGTTGGTGTCGTACGTTCCGCTGGCGTCGGCGAACGGCGTCTGCGTGAGCTGTTTGCCGAAACCGCGGATCTCCATCAGCTCGATGTACTGCGGCGATCCGTGGTTGTTCTTCACGACCACGCGCAGCCAGCGTCCGGGGACCTGCGCCGACACGGGAAAACTCTGGTTGTCCGCTTTGTCCTGCAAGGAAACCGCGGCGATCTGCTGAAATCCCGAAGTGGCGCTCGTGTCGGACATCTCGATGGTGATGTCTTTGGCGCCGCGTCCGTCGCCGTCGATGCTGGCGGTGTCGAAGGAGAGACGATCGAGCTGCGTCCGTTCCGGCAGCGCGATCACGATCGTCTGCGGCGCGATCGAATTCTCCGGCGTGGCCCAGCCGCTTGTTGCCTTATCGTCCAGCAGCCAGAAGGCCGACCATCCCTCGGAGTACTCCTGCGGCTTCTGCACGATGAGCGCACCGGAGGAGAAGGAGATGAGACTGGGCGCCTCGGCCGTGGATGTCGATGCCGTGGCAGTCGATGATGCGGTCGCACTTGCGGCCGTGCTGGTTTCGGACGACGCGGACGGCGGAGGAGCCGCCTCTTTCTTTCCACAGGCGAAAACGACGGCGGCAAAGGAGAGAGCGGCGAACAGTCTGCGCATGCTGCGGATTATAAGGAGAGCATCAACGCTCCCGTTTTCTCATGGCGATGTAGACCGCTGCGTCCCAGGCGTTGTGGATTCCGATCAGCAGGAGCAGCAGCGCGGTCGCGGCGACGACGTAGAGCGCTCCCACTTCGTGCCGGTACGCTGCGATCCCGCTGACGAAGAGACAGAAGTACGCGACCGAAGGAAGCACGATGTGCCAGATGCGGTCCTCGAGGACCGGCTTGTAGTGCATTTCTTTTCCGAAGCGGAGCATGACGATGATGGCGTAGACGAGTCCGGCCAGCCCTTCGACGGCCAGACATGCTGCCAGTGATGCCGGCGTCTGTCGCGGAACGCAGAGGATCGCAGCGATCAGCAGCGTGGCGCAGAAGTGAACGACGGTCGGCGTCGCGAAGACGTCGGAGCCGGTGCTGAGCCCTTCGGTGTCCGCACTCAGCGCGACGACGACGAATTGCAGTCCGGTCAACGCCGCGGCCGATGATCCGACGATGACGTAGAACG
>JBAVBF010000829.1:0-3635 GCA_049586115.1 Thermoanaerobaculia bacterium
TTCCAGACCTCGCCGCGCTGGACGATCGTCGCTGCCACCGGCGTCATCCTCGCGGCGATCTACCTGCTCTGGCTCATCCAGCGCGTCTTCTTCGGACCGATCACGAACGAAGAGAACCGCAACGTCAAAGAAATCGCCTGGAACGAGATCGCCGCTCTCGTTCCGCTGGTCATCCTCATGGTCTGGATCGGCGTGCGTCCGAACACGTTCCTCCGCAAGATGACGCCGAGCGTCAGGCAACTCCTGCAGATCGTCCAGAAGACCGACGCCGGCAAATCGATGGTCGCCAGCAACGCCGGAGGTGTTCGTTGAATCTGACCCCGCTGCTCGAAAACGGCTGGATCAACGCCATCCTCCCCGAGCTCATCCTCTCGCTCGGCGGCATCCTGCTGATCCTCTTCGACGCCTTCGCCCCGAAACTCCGCAGTGCCACCGCGCCGCTGGCCGTGATCGTCTTCGTCGCCGCCTGCTGGGGCGAACTGTTCACCGTCGGCGGCAACTTCTTCGGCGGCACCTACCAGATCAGCGCCATCACCGTCATCTTCGACTGCACATTTCTTCTCGCCGCGATCCTGGCCACGCTCTTCGCGAAAGCCTATCTGGCGCGCGAAGGGTTCGAGCGCGGCGAGTTCTACGCGCTGCTGATGTGGGGCACGGTCGGCATGATGATGATGGCCAAGGGGCTCGATCTCCTCGTGATCGTCCTCGGCCTCGAACTGCTCTCGATCTGCATCTTCATCCTGGTCGGCTTCCATCGCCGCATCGCCGTCTCGAACGAAGCGAGCCTCAAGTACTTTTTGATGGGCGCGTTCGCCACCGGCTTCGTCCTCTATGGCACCGCACTTTTCTACGGCGCCACCGGCTCGACGAACCTGACCGCCTTCTCGCACTACTTCGCGACAGCCGACGCCAGCAATCCGCTCCTCACCATAGCGTTCATCCTGCTCATGTCCGGCCTCGGTTTCAAACTCGCGGTCGCGCCGTTCCACGGCTGGGCGCCCGACGTCTATCAAGGCGCGCCGTCGCCGATCGCCGGCTGGCTCTCGACCGCGCCGAAAGCAGCCACGCTCATCGCCCTCGTGCGCATCTTTTCGTCGATGACGCCGGTCATTCAGCAGGCCTCGTGGATGAAGATGGTGGCCGCGCTCTCGGTCCTCTCCATGATCATCGGCAACGCCGTCGCCATCGCCCAGCGCGACCTCAAACGGATGCTGGCGTACTCCGGCATCGCCCACGTCGGCTACATGCTCATCGCCCTGCTCTCGCTGCGCGGCGAATCCGTCGCCGCGATCAGCATCTACGTCATCACCTACGCCCTGATGAACATCGGCGCGTTCGGGGTGATCTCGATGCTCGCGAAAAACCAGAACGATCCGCAGACCCTCGACGACATCGCCGGCCTCGGCTTCCGCCGTCCGTTCTACGGCCTGGCGCTGACCATCTGCATGTTCTCGCTCTCCGGCCTGCCGCCCACCGCCGGCTTCATTGCCAAGTTCTACATCTTCAAAACCGCCGTCGACAGCGGCCACATGACCATCGCCGTCATCGGCATCCTGACCAGCATCGTCTCGGTCTACTACTACCTCCGCGTCGTCTACTTTCTGTACATGAAGGAAGCCGATGCCACGTCGCACGCGATCGATCCCGATTTCTTCGGCACCGGCGCCTTGCTGATTTCGCTCATCGGCATCTTCGCCATCGGCCTTTTCCCGACGCCACTTTTCAACGCGGCAGGAGCCGCTGCCCGGGCTCTCCTGCCGTAGTCCGCGACCTATGTCGAACGACCGGCCGAACAACTCGCCAACGGGAGACCGCGAAACGATTTCGGAGCTCACTACCGGCCGGTTGTCGGTCTACCTCCGCTGCCTGACGTTTCTGGAGTCGGTCGGCCAGAGTACCGTCTCCTCGGCCGAGCTGGCCGAGCGCTTCCATCTCAACTCCGCGCAGATCCGCAAAGACCTGGCCTGTTTCGGCGAGTTCGGCACGCGCGGCGTCGGCTACAACGTCACCCGCTTGCGCGATCACCTCGTGCGCGCGCTCGGCCTCGACCGCACTCGCCGCGTCCTCATCGCCGGCGCCGGCAACCTCGGCATGGCGCTCGCCGATTACGCCGGTTTTAACGACCACGGCTTCGAAATCACCGGTCTCGTCGACAACGATCCCGCCAAGATCGGACGCCGCTCCCGGAGCGGTATCGAAGTCCTCCCGTGGGACGAGCTCCCCTCGATCATCCGCGAACACCAGGTCGACATCGGCATCGTTGCCGTCAACGCCGAAGCCGCCCAAACCGTGTACGACGCCTTCGCCGACGCCGGCCTCAACGCGGTCCTCAATTTCGCTCCCACCCAGCTCCGCTCCCGCCCCGGAGTGAAAGTGAAATCCGTCGACCTCCGCATCAACCTCGAGTCGCTCTCGTTCTATCTGAAGAATGTTGAGGATGGAGGGTAGGCGTTACGATACAGCGATCGAAATGTGTTCGAGGAGACCCCCCATGACTGACATTCGACGCTTTACGGCAATGATCTATCGCGAAGACGACGGATACGTCGCGCTCTGTCCGGAGCTTGACGTCGCCAGTCAGGGCGACTCCATCGAAGAAGCGTCTGCGAATCTTCGCGAAGCGGTGGAACTCTTTATCGAAACCGCCGACCGTTCCGAAATCGAAGGACGTATGCGTGGTGCCATGTACATAACATCACTCGAGGTTGCCGCTGGCTAAGTTGCGCGTCCTCTCGGGCGCCGACGTCTGCCGGATCCTCTCGACGCGAGGCTTCAAAGAAGTGCGTCGCCGCGGCAGTCACGTCATGATGCAGAAGCGCACTGAAGACACGACGATCACAGTACCCGTGCCTGATCACCAAGTGCTTCGCATCGGAACCTTGCAATCGATCATTCGTCAGTCGCAGCTTCCTCGGCGATTGTTCGAGGTCTAGCAGTTACCCCCCACTAACCGCCGGCAAAATCAAAATCTCCGCGCCGTTCCGAATCGGAGCGGATAACCCGCCCGTATCGCGGAAGCTGTCGCCGTCGATGAAGATGTTGATGTGCGGGCGGACTTCGCCGAGCTCCGTCACGATGCGGTCGCGGACTTTGGGGTAGTGATCGCCGAGGAGGGAGAGAGCGTCGCGGACGGAACTGGCGAGGCCGTCGAGACGGACTTCGCTGCGGCCTCCGGCGAGGTCGCGCAGCGGTCCGGGGATGACGAAGAGGAAAGGCATCAGGAAATGTAGGCTGCTTTCACCGACACGACGGCGGGCAATCCATCCGCCAGTTCGGACCAGCGCTTTCCTTCGTCGTTCGAGCCGAAGAGTTTTCCGTTGCGGGTGCCGAAGTAGACGCCGGCCGGCTCGAGCGCATCGACCGCCATCGCATCGCGAAGGATCGTCTCGTAGGCGCCGTCCTGCGGCAGCCCCTTCGTCATCGGTTTCCACTTCTTGCCCGCGTTGTCCGTTTTGTAGACGCGCAACTTTCCTTCCGGCGTGCAGCGGAAGCCGTCCGACTCCAGCGGCACGATCCAGGCCGTGTCGGGATCGGTCGGATGGACGCCCACCGCGAAACCGAAATCGGACGGGACGCCGTTCGCGATGTCGGTCCACGTCTCGCCGCGATCGTCCGTGCGGTAGAGGCCCCAATGG
>JBAVBF010000830.1:0-2500 GCA_049586115.1 Thermoanaerobaculia bacterium
GACTTTCATAGGGCGCGGAGTTTTATCACATCGAATGCCATGCGCGCGGCAGCCCCGAAAGTTGCATTACACTGCGCCGCCCGGAGGTTCGCGATGCCGATCGATGATGCTCGTTTCAGACTGGCCATGTCGCATTTCGCCAGCGGGGTAACGATCGTGACGACGTCGCACGACGGGAAATCTTTCGGAATGACTGTCGCCTCGTTTGCCTCCCTCTCGCTGCATCCGCCGCTCGTCCTCGTCTGCATCGAGCATTCCGTGAAGACGCATGAGGCGATCGTCGCCGCGCAGAAATTCGGCGTGAGCATTCTCAGCAGCATGCAGACCGGCATCTCGTCGAAATTCGCGTCGCGGAGCGAGGACCGATTCGCCGGTGTGGAGACATTCACCGGCGCGCTCGACGTCCCGCTCGTCACCGGCGCGCTCACGGCCATCGAGTGCAATCTGCACGAGCAACTGCCGGGCGGCGATCACACCATCTTCGTCGGCGAAGTCGTCGACGTCTTCACCCGCGAGGGCGAGCCGCTGCTCTACTTCCGCAGCGGCTATCGCGAGATTCGAGACTGATGCAGCCAATGCGCGACACGCTGCGCACCGCCTTCCGGCGCGCGCTGCGGCTTCCCAACCGCCGGAAGGAAATCCGGCGCGGCACTCTCGATCACATCCGCGGTTTTCACTCCGACATCCTCGGCAACGATCGCGACATCACCATCTATCTGCCGCCCGGCTACAACGATCGCGACGACGTCCGCTATCCCGTGCTCTACATGCACGACGGCCAGAATCTCTTCGAAGCCGAACGCGCGTTCATCCCCGGCCAGCACTGGCGTCTCGGCGAAGCAGCGGATGACGCGATCGGATCGCGATCGGCGCGGCCGATGATCATCGTCGGTATCGACAACACCGGCGCGTCGCGCATCGACGAGTACACGCCGACGAATGATCCGGCGCGTTTCGGCGGCGGGAAAGCGAAAGACTACGGCCGGATGATCATCGAAGAGCTGAAGCCGATCATCGACGCGACGTACCGGACGCTGACCGATGCGCCCAACACCGCGCTCGGCGGTTCATCACTCGGCGGCCTGGCCACGCTGCACCTCGGACTCACGCGTCCCGACGTCTTCGGTCATCTCGCGGTGATGTCGCCCTCGGTCTGGTGGCACAACCGCGCGATTCTGTCCGACGTTGAGAACTATGAATCGCCGCAGCGCCCGCGCATCTGGCTCGACATGGGCGGACGCGAAGGCGTCGAAGGGCTGAACGACGCGCGTTCGCTTCGCGATCTGTTGCGCAACAAAGGCTGGCGCGATGACGCGGACTTCAATTACTTCGAAGATCGCCGCGCCGATCACAGCGAGCGCGCCTGGGCCAAACGCGCCCCGGCCGTGCTGGAGTTTTTGTTCCCGCCGCCGGAGTTGTCTGCGCTGAATGGCAGTTGACGCGCTCGGCCGTCCTCTTCGCGACCTGCGGATATCGGTTACAGACCGCTGTAACTTTCGCTGCACTTACTGCATGCCGAAGGAGGTCTTCGGCCGCGATTTTGCCTTCCTCGACCGCGCGGAGCTGCTGACGTTCGAAGAGATCGCCCGCCTTGCGCAACTCTTTGCCAACGAAGGCGTTCAGAAGGTTCGTCTCACCGGTGGCGAGCCGTTGCTTCGCCGCGATCTGGAACGCCTCGTCGCGATGCTCGCCACTACGCGTTGTGTGCAGGATATTGCACTCACCACGAACGGCTCCATCCTGACGCGCGAGAAAGCCATCGCACTTCGCGAGGCTGGACTCAATCGCATCACGGTGAGTCTCGACTCGCTCGATGACGCCGTCTTCCGGCGCATGAACGACGTCGACTTTCCCGTCGCCCGCGTGCTCGAAGCGATCGACGCCGCCTCGGACGCCGGACTCGGTCCGATCAAGATCGACGTCGTCGTCAAACGCGGCGAGAACGACGGGAGCATCGTCGAGATGGCGCAACGTTTCCGCGGGACTGGTCACATCCTCCGCTTCATCGAGTACATGGACGTCGGCAACACGAACGGCTGGCGGATGACGGACGTCGTCTCCGCACGCGAGATCGCGGAACGCATCGCCGAGCACTGGCCGATCGAGCCGGTGCAGCCGAACTACTTCGGCGAAGTCGCCGAGCGCTGGCGCTACCTCGACGGCGCCGGCGAGATCGGCATCATCTCCTCGGTCACGCAGCCGTTCTGCGGTAGTTGCACACGCGCCCGCCTCTCCGCCGACGGCAAACTCTATCTCTGCCTCTTCGCCGGCACCGGCCACGACCTGCGCGCCCTTCTCCGCGGCGGCGCCGACGACGAAACGATCACGACCGCCATCCGCTCACATTGGCGCACCCGCGACGATCGTTACTCCGAAATCCGCTCCGAAGCGACGCCCGCGACGAAGGTGGAGATGTCGCACATCGGAGGGTAGCTGCGTTCATGTTCCCTCGGCGTTGCCGGCGTAAGAACCGTAGCCCACGCGTTCACGCGTGGGTCAG
>JBAVBF010000831.1:0-2995 GCA_049586115.1 Thermoanaerobaculia bacterium
ATGCGCGGCTGCATCTCGCGCTGGAATTGCTGCTGCAGCTCGGCGCGAAGATGTTCGAGCTGCTGCGCGAGCGCTTCCTCGTCGATCTGCTTCTCGATGACCGGCGGTCGCTGTTGCAATTCGGCCCGTTCGGCTTCCAACGCGAGGCGCGCTGCATCGAACTCCGCTTTCAATGCCGCGCGTTGATTGTCGTATGCGGCCTGCAATTCGGCCTGCTGCGCCTTGAAACGCTCGGCATAGCGGGCTTCGAGCTCGGCCTTCTCCGCCGCGAGGCGTTGTGCCGCGATGCGCTCCACGTCCGCGCGCGCTCGCGATTCGCGTTCGGCGACGTAACCCTGATCGATGAGCACGGCGGCAGCCTCTTCTTCGATCGAGCGTGGACCGGCGATTTCCGGCTCGGCGAACAGCAACGCGTCCGCGTCGCGCAAACGCCTGCGATGCAACCGGCCGGCGTGCAGCGCCGCGAGCGGAATCGAAACGAGCACGCCGGCAGCGATCAGCCATCCGATCTGTTCGCGCGGAACGGAGTTCTCGAAGAGCACGTACAGCAGGCCGGACGACAACACGATCGCCGCGACCGCGCCGATCCATCCCGATTTCCACGCCGATACCGCGACGGCGGCAACGTACACGCCGATGACCGCGACGGATGGAATGCCCGGAACCAGCAGGCCGATGCCGGTGGCGACGACGACGAGGTCGACCGGAATCGCATACGCGAGGAGTTTCTTGCGTGTCGCGGCGTTCATCGTCGCGCAATCACTTCATCGCTTGCGGACTGCCCATGTTCTGAATCTTGTCGCGATAGCGCGCGACGTCGCTGGTGATCTGGATATACGGCAGCGCGCAGGCCAGCTCTTTCTTCGCGTCTTCGTAATGACCCGACTCGAACAGCGAGACGGCGTTGTAGTAGCGAAGGTCTTCCTCGCCGCGATTGAAGATGCCGAGGTTGCGGAACGCTTCGACGGCGTCGGCGAAGGCGCCGAGCCGGTACAGTCCGCGCGCGGAGTCGGCGATGGTGTGCCGCGAGACGTTGGCTTGATTCAACAATGCGAGATAAACGCGTCGCGCCTGATCGGGCTGGCCGTTGGCTGCGAGTGAGGCGGCTTGATCGAGCGTCGGATCGATGACGGGCGGAGGCGAGGGCGGAGCTACGATCGGAGCAGGAACAGGCGCGGGAATCGTCACCGGCAATGGCTCGAGCGCGGGCGGTTCGGCGGAGGCAGTGGCCGGCGGCGCCGGTTCCGCCGGCGGCGCGGTATCCGCAATCGTCTTGTGGTGAGCGCACGCGGACAAAATCACGCTGAACAGCGCGCCCGCAACCGCAGCATTTCTTCTCATGAAGCCCCTCCCCCTCGAAACGCTGTCGCCTATTGTGAACGAAACCGGGCCGCGGGCATAACTCCAGCAGAACATTTCCTCCGCATGACTACCGCCGAAGCGACGACTGCAATCCCAACACAACCCGGCTGGAAGCGCGGCGACCCGCGCGACGATCTGCTCACACGCGAATGGCTGGTCACGAACGCGCTCGGCGGATACGCATCCGGAACCATCGGCGGAGCGAGCACGCGGCGCTTCCACGGCTTCCTCATCGCCGCCCTCCCCGCTCCGCGCGGACGGACGATGATGTTCAATCATCTCGAGGAAGTCCTCGAAGGTCCGGACGGACTCTGCTGGCGTCTCAGCGGCGACGAGCACGGCGGACGCGAGGTGGCGTTCCCCGAGGATGGCATCCTCGAAGAGTTCGCGATGGAGAACGGCCGGCCGGTCTGGCGTTTCTCGAGCCAGGGCATCCGCCTGGAAAAACGCGTGCTGATGCCGCATTTGCAGAACACGTCCTACATCGTCTATCGATTGCTCGAAGGTCCCAGCGGATTGCGGCTGCGACTTCGTCCGTCGCTGCACTTCCGGCCGCACGAAGGTCTGGTGGGCGGACAGAAATTCGATCAATGGAGGGTGACGATCGCCGAGGACGGCAGCGGAATCGAGTTGTGCGATGGCGATACGTTTCCGCCGCTGCGGCTTCTCGCGTTCGGAAGTGGATCACGCATCGAGCAGGATCCGCGTTCGTTCGAACACGTTCTCTATCGCATCGAAAAGAGCCGCGGCTACGAGCACGAAGGAGAGTTGTGGAGTCCTGGCGTCGTGCAGATCGATCTGACCACCGGCCATGACTGCGGCCTCGTGGCCTCCGTCGAATCATGGGACGTCGTGAAAGCGCTTCCGTGCGCCGATGCGTCCTTCGCCGAGGACGAGCGCATCGCGAAGATGCTGACGATCTCGCATCAGACCGATCCCTTCGCCTGCCTGCTCGTCCTCGCGGCCGACCAGTTCCTGATTCATCCCCACACGCGCGCTGCGGACGAAGCACGCGCGCGGGCCGCGGGCGACGAGCCGCGCACCGTCATCGCCGGCTATCACTGGTTCACCGATTGGGGCCGCGACACGATGATCAGCCTCGAAGGGCTGACGCTCTGCACCGGCCGTTTCCGCGAGGCCGGCAACATCCTGCGCACCTTCGCGTCGTACATCCGCGACGGCTTGATCCCGAATATGTTCCCCGAGGGCGACAACGAAGGGCTGTATCACACGGCCGATGCGACGCTCTGGTTCTTCCACGCGGTCTGGCGCTACGTCAACGCCACCAACGATCGCGAAACGCTGCGCATGCTGATCCCGAAACTGCTCGACATCGTCGAGCACCATCTCCGCGGCACGCGCTTCAACATCCATGTCGATCCTGCCGACGGGCTGCTCGCGCAAGGCGCCGAGGGCTATCAGCTCACCTGGATGGACGCGAAAGTCGATGGCTGGGTCGTCACGCCTCGGCGCGGGAAAGCCGTCGAAATCAACGCGCTCTGGTACAACGCGCTCCGCATCCTGGAACAGCTGCTGATCCAGGAGAACGACGACGTCAACGCGAAGCGGATGGACGAACACGCGTCGCGCGCACGCAAGTCGTTCAACGAACGCTTCTGGTACGACGAAGGTC
>JBAVBF010000832.1:0-3438 GCA_049586115.1 Thermoanaerobaculia bacterium
CGCCGCGGCTGACCGCCACCGCCGACGTCGCGCGAGACCTTCGCGCGCTCATCGGTGGCAACAAGCTCACGCCGATCGATCGCGGAATTCTCGAATCGCTGGTGAGACGCTACGACACGATCACGTAGCGATCGCCCCGTTGCTTCCGGCGGCGCAGGGGTAGGGAAAATCGCCGCAGCAGCACTCCTTGAGCAGAGTTCCCGGAAAATGAGTCCCCTTCGCCCGATACTGATCGCGCTGGCTGTCACTGCCACTGCTGCGTCCGCAGCGGACGCACCGCCCGCCGTGCCGGTAGTCGTGATCGCCGGGACGCCGGCGACGATCGAACGATCCCGCGGGGCATCGGTGTGCCGCGAGTTTGATGTCTACAGCGACGGCCGCGCCACAAGGGTCATGATATCGACGACGGGTCTCGGCGACGCGCGTCTGCGATTGGGACGCTGCGCGGACCCGCCGAAATCAGCGATGAACACGCTGCTCGTGCTTATCGCGAATGGCAACGGAGCGCGTGTCTGCGTTTGTGTTTCGAGCGATGCGTTCCCCGTCAACGGGAACGTCAGCGGAAAGATCATCGCCTCCGCGCCGCCGACCTCGGTCGAGGCCGCAGTAACTCTGAGTACCTCGCCGTGGCTGCGGCAGAACTTTATCGCCGCGCTGCTCTGGGGACTCGGCGTGGCGATCCCCCTGCTTCTGTCGACCTGGGCCGGCCAGCGCATTTACGTATGGCAGAAGCGGAAGGACGAGGAACGCGCTGTCGCGGGCAGGCAGAGGGAACGGCGCCGTATCGATCCCGATGCCGAGAATCGCTTCTTCGACATCTACCTCCCGAAGCTCGCCGGCGAGAGTGATGAAGTGTTCGCCGAGGCCGTAACCGGACAACTCCCTTCCATCGAGCCGCTTCTGACCGACGAAGAGGCCTCTTTTCTGACCTCGGCACTCCAGGCGAAAGATCATCAGAAAATCATCGATATCCTCCGGAAGAATTTCCCTGGGCATGGCGAAGTGCTCGATCGGGTAGAGAGAAAGGTGTAACGCCTAATGGCAATCTCGCGTGAAGCGGTATTCGAAAAACTCGGTCTTCGCACCCAGCCTTTCTTTCCGGAGATCGGACCCGATAAGCAGGTACTCAACCGGCTGTACCTGCAGAAAGCACTTGATCCGCGCGAGGACGAGCGAATCATTAACTACTATCACGATGTCTACGACTGGACAGAAAGCACGGTCGTGCGCGGACTGACGGCACCGCCAGTGGGGCTCAAAACATTCCCGGCAGACGTCGATCCTGAGCGCCCGCTGTTGGTGATCGTCAGCGGCACACGCTCGTCGGGACGCGATTCGCTGATCAACCTCATTCTGCGCAAAATCCGTCAGCTTCACGGTGCCAGTCCCCGCCTGCTGCCTGTTTCCGACATCCCCAAGAGCACAGAGCCAGCCGTCAAGCACGTCGCCGATTTTTTTATCGCCTCCTGGCCGGCCGCAAAACAGGAAGAGCTTGAAAAGATCTTCAATCGCTTCACCAAACAGAAGAGCACGGACACTGATGTTCACTATCCGGCGCTGTTTTTCGCGCTGCGGCAGGCACTGCAGGCGGAGCTGACGATGCCGAACGTTCTTTCCATCGCCGGCACCGACAGTTACGACATCTGGAAATCGCTCTATCTCTCGTGCCGCAAGCTGTTCGACTACATCATTGTGCAGACAAGGGATCCGCACGCGGCAAACACCTGCAAGACATCAATGTTCGATACAACCGTTGCGCATATTAAAGCGCAGCCGCTCTCGCAGGCCGGCGCACTGCAGTACGCGAAGGAACGGATCGTATTCGAGCGCATCAGGGGCGCCGGCGCGCCCGACGACCTTGCGCCGCTCACCACCGAGGCAATCGATCTGCTCTACGAACTGGGGAAAGCCGCCAAGAAAGGAGAGCAGGTGCCAAAGACAATCGGCTGGCTGCGGGAGACGCTGCGCAGAGCGCTGGATAAGCATGTAGAGCAGCTGATGAACCTCGACAGTCTCAACGCATTGAAGGCCAATGACCTCCTGATCAGCAAAGACACCGTCTGGCAGGCGCGTCAGGAGATCAATCGGGGAGAACCATGAACCGGAATCCGTTTCCCGCCGATCCAGTCGCAACGTATGGCGTGCCGACGATCAAGACGTGCGACTCACTGAATACGGTCAGCAGCGCCAGGAAGGAACTGGTCGGATACCTCTCCGCGTATGCCAAAGCGGACACGCGCTACGGCGGAATCGTGGCTCTGGCCGGCGCGCATGGGTCGGGCAAGACCCATCTCCTCCTCTATCTCCACGAGACGTGCCGCACGCTTACGAGCTTCCGGATAGGTTGTGTCTACGTCAAGCCCGATACCCCCGGGCTCTTCAGCGTTTACCGCGGAGCGATCGAGGCCATCGGCCGCATCGGCATCATCCAACTGCTCGACACTGCCCGCCGCGAGCTGGCCAAGCGTGAGTCGGAGAGGACGCACATCACCGAGAGCATCAGCACGCGGATCGATCAAACGACAGATCTGAATGTCCTTATCAACGACAACACGGTCGACGCCGACGCGATCGAGAACGCGCTCGATGCCGCGCTGCACTCGAGCGGAGTCCCGAGCGACACGATTGAGGCGCTGAAGCTCTGCGAGAGTTCGTCCGGCGAAAAAGCATTTCAGTGGCTCCTCGGCAGCGACGTGCCCGATCTGGAAACGCTGGGGCTATCGCGCCTGCTCCGCCAGACCGAGTCGACGGTTTCCGGCGCCAGCTCCGAGGATAGCGTCGCCATCGACGGGCTGTCGCTGCTCGCGCTTCTCCATCGCGTCGCCGGATCGCCGTTCGTCGTCCTCATCGATCAGTTCGACGTGCTGCTACCGCGCGCGGTCGAAGAGAAACTCTCGTATCCCGCGATCACCACGTTCATGGAAACGATGAAACGGCAGATGTCGCTCGTGATCATCGCCGGAAGCGAAGCCGCGTGGCGGCGGCTGCCGCCCGATGTGCCGCCCCGGGTCCGCGGACGCGCGCTACTCAAAGTCGGCGCACTCACGCGCGACGAGATCGGCCTGCTCGTTGACGCGCTGATGGACACGCGGAGAACGCTGGAGGACAACACGCTTGCCGCGCTCGATGAGCTGACCGGCGGCAATCCCCGTGAGGTACTCGCAATCTCTCATCAGCTTTACGAAAAGACTTCCGGGAACATGAATAGCGCAACGGCTGATGACGTCACGAAGAGCGGTCTCCGCAGCGGAACCGTCGTCGAACGAGCGCGGCTGGCGCGGTCGCTCACTGACGAAATCATCTCCGACTACGGCCGCATCAGCCGCGATGCAGCGCTGCCGGACGGCGGGATCGTCGATCGCGTCGTGCGGCAAAAGGATCGTGTCGTCGTCGCCATTCTCCTGGTCCAGGCCTCCGACTCGATTGACGAAACAACGC
>JBAVBF010000833.1:0-13460 GCA_049586115.1 Thermoanaerobaculia bacterium
GCTTCGCGAGGGAATGCTTGCGGTGATGAAGCGGACGCCGATCGACGCCATTCTGCTCGTCGGCGACAACTTCTATCCGTGTGGCGTGGCGAGCGTCGACGATCCGCAGTGGACGAAGATCACGCAGCACTTCGGGCCGACCAATCTGCCCATCTACGCGGTGCTCGGCAATCACGACTACGGCGATCAGCAGCGGCGTGGCGGAACGGATTACTGGACGTGCGGCCATCCCGATCCCGAGGCCGAGGTGAAGGCGACGGGGACGATTCCGAAGTGGAAGATGCCGGCGCGCAACTACATGCTCCATTCACGGCTCGCCGATTTCGCAATGATCGATACGCAGCCCATCGCGCTCGATTTCCCGAAAGGCTACGACGGCAGCCGCGGCGCGGACGGCGAGAAGGCGTGGATCGGCGACGCACTCGATGGCATGCACGCACACTGGCGCATCGTGGTCGGCCATCACACGATCGTTTCCTCGGGCATGCACGGCCGCACGAACAACGACACGCAGACGCGCGTACGAGACCTGTTGCCGCTGTTTCGCAAGGAGCGCGTCGATCTCTACATCTGCGGGCACGATCACGACATGGAGTTGCTCGGCGAGCTGCGTCGCGGGCCGAAATCCGATCCGCTTTTTCTGGTCAGCGGCGCGGGTTCAGGAACCGGCGAAATCCGTCCGAGGCCTGCGACCGTGAAAGAGCCGCCGACGATCTATCCCGCGTTCCCGACCACGCAAGTCCTCGGCTTCGCCGTACTCGAAATCGACGCGACACATCTGACGGTCACGTTCTTCGATCACACCGGCAAACAGATCGGCGGACCATTTACGACGAAGAGAGAGTGAAGAGTGAACGTTCAGAGTTTTCCCTCTTCACTCTTCACCCTTCACCCTTCGTTTTTAGTGCTGCGTCTTTCCTTTTGTTCGAGCTTCTTCTCCGCCGCTTCCTTCGCGGCGTTCTCGTGCTGGACGTCGACGATCTTGCCGTTCATGGCGTCGACGTTGACCTCGGTCACATCCGTCTTCGACGTGGCGATGTCGAACGAGTAGATCCACTTCCCTTTCTCGTTCTCGAGCTCTTCGCTCTTGACGGTGCCGTGCACCTTTTTCAGGGCCGTGGCACGAGCCTGAGCCATGGTGATCTTCGTATGCGGCGGTTTGGTGGAAGTCGCGGCGAACGCGCCGCAGGTGACGATGGTGGCGAATACAAATGCTGTGGCGATTTTTCTGTGCATGTTGTCCCCTTTTTGTTTTGTAGGTCGCATCGAAAAACGCCTCGCGCCGCAATGTCATTGCGTAAATTTCCGATGAACGGAAACGGCAGAGCACTGTTCATCGGCTGTTCATGCATGCGGCTGATACTGCGTCCATGAAGCGCGTCACACTGCTGATTCTTATCGCCGCGCTTCCTGCGTATGGCGCGGACGATTGCCACATCGTCTGCATTGCGAAGCGCGAGGCGGTGCGGTACGTGCGCGATGCGAAAAGCCTGGCCGCGGCGCCGCTGCATTGGGACCGCAAGGAATGGACGCGCTTCGGCGAGGGTAGTGCGGCGGTGGTCGTGCTCTACGAGACGGACAGGCAAACGTCCGACTCCGTTCAACGCCATCGCTCGTCGTCGTCGGATCAATTTGCCCGGGACATCACCCCGTTCGGCGGCCACCGCGCGTTGCAGGCCTCGGTGCTGATGATCGCCGCCGGTGCCGGAATTCACGATCCGACGCTGCGCGATGCCGGCCGCGATTCGTTCGAGTCGGAGCTGCTGGCCGCGGGCATCGTCACGCCGCTGCTGAAGCTCGCCTTCGGGCGCGCACGCCCGATCCAGAATGAAGGGAGCCATTCCTTCCATCCGTTGAACAAGAATTTCGAAAGCTTTCCGTCGGGACACGCGACGAACGCGTTCGCGTTTGCTACCGCGGTCGCCGGACACTACGACGGCTGGATCGTACCGACGATCGTCTACACCATCGCCAGCGGCGTCGCCGTCTCCCGGGTCAACGACCACGTCCACTTTCCCTCGGACGTCCTCGCCGGCGCGCTGATCGGCCGCGCGGTCGGCAAAGGAATCCTGGCGCGGCACGTCTCGCCGAAATTCTCGTGGCAAGCCGTTCCACTCATCGACCGGAAGAGCGTCGGCGTGATGGTGGCCATTGGACGGCGTTGAACATTGTTCATCCTCCGAACTTCACTTCCGCTGACAACTGCAGCCGGCGGCCCGGCGAGACCGTCGTCGGCGCGAGGTAGAACGGCGAGCGGACGTTGCCGACGTATCCCGCAAAGTTCGGGTGATTGAAGACGTTGAATGCGTCGATGGCCAGCGTCACCTCGCGCGCTTTCTCCCCCTTCGCCTCCGTGAGCGCAACGTCGTGGGACCAATGCATGTCGACCGCCTCGTAGGCAGACGCGCGAAGCGTGTTGCGGCCGACGCCGGGCGGCCGTGCGTTGGACAGGCCGGTGTGAAAGAAGTCGACGCCGGCCGTCTCGGTGTAGGGAAGAGCCGAGGCGAAGCGAGCGGAGACGCCGAGGTTGCCCCAGCGGCCGGCGGAAAACGTGGTGAGGAGATTGAGACGGTGGCGGACGTCGAAATCAGCCGGACCCCACTCGGCGCCGAGCGCTGCGTACTGATTGGACGGATACCAGTTGATGCCGCCGGTGTCGTTCATCGCACGGCTGAACGTGTACTGCAACTGGCCGCTGATCCTTTTCCTGTAACGCCCGCGCAGCGTCAGTTCGAGGGCATCGGAACGGAGGCCGCCGTCGGAGCGGATCTCCTGCACGTGGCCGAAATTCGGGTCAGGCACCGACGCAAAATCGGACAGCAGCGGCGCGTTCGTATCGACGGAGCGGAAGAGATGATGACCGCGCGTGCCGCGGTATCCGGCAACCATCGAGAACGTCTTGCCGAGTTGCCGCTCGACGTTGAGGCTGTACTGAACCGAATACGGAATCTGAATCCCGGAGGCGAGGCGCGTGACATTCACCGGAAGGCCGGCCAGCGGCACTCCCCCGGCGAACGGATCGGGATAGGACGGATTGAGAACCGTGAAAGAGCGCAGCGTAGAGCCATCGTGCAGCATCAGGTTCGCGATCGGACCGACCCCGGAACGATCGTAGAAAACACCCGCGCCGGCGCGGACGATCGTCCTGCCGTCCTTCCGCGGCGACCAGGCCAGCGACGCGCGCGGCGCGAAATTGTTCGCATCGTGGAAGAAGGCCTGCCAGTCGTAGCGCAGCCCGATCGAAGCCTGCAGATTGGGATTGACGCGAATCTGATCCTGCGCGAAGGCGCCGTACTCGCGCCACCAGAGCGAAACGTGGCCGCTCCCCTGCTGCAGCGTGTAGGCATACGGATGGCCGGCCGCGTAATCGGCGAGCGTGGCGAAGCTGAAGGTACCGCCCTGATTGGTTTCGTCATCCCAGACGCGGCGATTCAAATTCGGAACCTGGATCCCAAACTTGACGATGTGCTTTCCATGCGAGAGCGTCACGATGTCATTCAGCTTTCCGCCTGACTCGGTCCGCAGGATGGTCGACTGCGCGCCTCCGCCGACGAACGCGTCGCGCACGACGATTCCGGGAAGCGCGCTGATGCTGATCGTCGGCTCGCGGTCGAACTCGAACGTCAGCTGAAACTGGTTCAGGCGCTCCGGCGTGAGGATCGAGTGGACGGTGAAAAAGAGATCGTCCTCGCGCGACGAGGCATTGACCGCCGCCTGCGGCAGAACCACCCCGCCGGCACCCTGCAGCAGGTTCGCGGAACGCTTCCAGTTCACCTGCAGCGAGCCGCGATGCTTCTCGTTCCAGTCGTGCGTCACGCGAGCCATGAACTCCGTGTTCGTCGAGGGTGCTGCGGCGGTTTCGTCGAGCGGACCGGACGGCGTCAGCGCGTGTACGACGGCAGCTGCATCGTCGTTCTGCCGCGAGAAGGTTGCGAGAAACGAGGTGCGCTCATCAGCGATCGGACCGCTGAGCACTCCCTCGATCGCCTGCCGCTGCTCGTTCGGCTTCGCCGGCGCGAAATAGCTGCGCGTCGCCAGCGCGGCGTTGCGGAAGGTGAAATTGAGGTTACCGCGAAGATGTCCGGATCCCGGCTTGGTGATGATCTCGATCCGTCCGCGGCCGGGGCGGCTCGATTCGGCGGAGTAGGGATCGTCGTTGATCGCAATCTCCTGGATCGCCGATTTCGGCACGCCGGCGCTCTTCATCTCCACGCCATCGACGACGATCGTGGCGCCGCCGGTGGCAACCGAGGCGGGATCGAGAAACTGCGACAACGCACCGACCAGATCCTGATCGAAGACCGGCAACTGATCGAGCGTCGAACCGCTGACGGTAGTCGTATCGAGATTGGCCGCGGTATCGACGCTGGGCCGGACGTCGTCCGCGGTGACTTCGACGCTTTCTTCGACCTTTGCGAGCGAGAGCGGCAGAACCAGCGGCGCCATGCCGGGCGCGATCGTGAGATCGCGGCGTAGCGGTTTGAACGCTTCGGCGGAGATCTCGATGCGGGAACGGCCGGAAGCCAGTGCGTCGAAATGGAAGTGTCCGAGGCTGTCGGTCGTCGTCGATGAGCCCTGGATGGAGACCGTGGCGCCCACAACAGCGCTTCCGGAAGGATCGACGACGGTACCAGTGATTGAGACGACGGTGGCTAAGAGGAGGGCGCTGAAGAGCATTCCGGCGGGAGGATATGTTGGGATTCCTGAATCATCGATAAACAGCTCGCGGGAACGCGGAGAAACCAGATCCTCCTCCGCGTCTCCGCGTGAAAAAAAAGCCCGGGCACGCGGCCCGGGCTTTCGCTCATCGAAGATGTGATGAGGCTATTGCACGCAATTACGTGCGGAGTTCGAGTACTCGGGCTGGTAGCCGTAGCCGTTCTGGATGAACAGGCCCTGCCACGCGCACTTGTCGTCGGCTTCGTAGCCGGCGGCATCCCACCAGGCGGTGCCGAGGGGATCGGTGAGCGCTTCGCGGGTCTCGTGAACCATGAAGTGGTTCGCGTTCTGGTTCGTCGTCCAACCGGACGCCGAGCAGCCGCTGCAACCCGGCCACGGTTCGATCGAATACTTCGCATTCGCGTTCAGATGGCTGCCGTCGCCGCTGCTGTGGTACGCGCAGTACTGAAGATTCGGACCGCCGCAGGAGGTCGCGCCGCTGCCATCATCAGAGTAGTAGCCGCTGGGGATAAACACTTCATAGACCGTGTTCAGGTCGGGAGGAGTGAAGCCGACCACCCGGGCCACTTCCTGCTGGACCATGACGTCGGTGACGCGTGCCTGCGAGGGCGGCGTCGGATCGAAGACGTCGGCATGCGAACCGACGAGATTCGAGACGGTAACGCCGTACTGAGTCAGCATGCCCATGTGAGAGACGGCGGCGTTCGAGTTCGTCCGGAAGGCCTGCATGTTCGACGTGTACGACGACGGGATGCTGCCCCAGAAAATCAGGACGACCTTGCCACCGTTCATGACGGGACCGCCGTGGTTCTTGAGCTGGCCGCTGCCAGCAGCCGCGGCTGCATCTTTGAAAACGTCACCATCATTGTGGCCGTTGTGGTCGCTAGCGACCGGGTTCAGTTCGTTTCCGTCATCGGCTTTGTTTCCGTGATGGTCCCCCGCGAGGGCGGATCCGACGACCAGGGACAGAGAGAAGAGCACGATCAAGACTTTCTTCATAGAATCCGAATCTCCTTGAGCGGCTCCTATGAGCACGGGCTGTGCCGTAACTGAAAACGTCGTAACTCATTGAAAACATTCAAAAGGCAGGGACGGATAGGGTCAATATAAAAACCAATGGGCCATGTTCCCTCGGCGGAAACATGACCCATGGCGCAACAGATGACCCGCCGCGAACGCGGCTGACCGGACTATCGATGACCGTGACCGCGGAATCCGCCACCGAAGTGGCCGCCGCGGAAACCGAATCCGCCGAAGCCGAGGCTGAGTGAGAAGCTCGGGCGGTACCAGAACGGATCGTAGTAGTAGTACGGGTCGTAGTAATACGGCGAGGCGACGACGACGCGCGGCGCGACGTAGCCGCGATCGCGGTAGTCGCCGTTGTTGCGGCTGTTGCGGCGCGAATCGGCGGCATCGACGACGGCTTTGATCACGACTTTCGAGACATGCGCGTCGGTCATGGCGATGACGTCGTCGCCGGTGACGACGATGCGCGCATCGGTCTTTTCCAGATAGTCGAGGATCGTGTCCTCGGCTACCCCAGCCCGCGTCATGCGGATCACTTCGTCGATGGCGTTGCGCTGCACGGCGAAGAGCGGCGCGGCGGCGAGCACGAGAAACAGCGCTGCGATTGCGTGGGTGATGCGACGTTTCATAGGAGTCTCCCTCTTGGATTCAGGTTGCGACACGCCTTCGCGCATGCGACGGCTGAGCCAGTTCGCGATTCGTCTTCCGCGAGAGCGAACGGCATTTCGTGCGATTCCGCCGTTCCTCCGGCGAGGACAGAGCGTCCGCGAAAACGGGCGGCGGCGCGGTCTGGAAATCGCATAGGCTTGTGCCCAATGCTCAATCGCTTATTTGCACTGACGATGATCGCCCTCTCCGCTGCGGCTGCGCATGCGCAGTGGTCGCAGTTCGCCGGTAATCCGCGGCACACCGGCGACTCCGCCATCCTCGCGCAGCCTCTTCGGAATGTCCTGGCGGACGTGGTCTACGATCCGCTCGTCCCTGACGAGCTCGAGGCCAATTCCGGCGAACTGCTGATTCACTACGCCGTCCCGCTCCTCGACGGCGACGACGTGTTCATGGCCTTTAAAGAGCTGGTGTTCATCGGACCCTTTGAAGGCATTCCCTACTGGGGTGTAAAACGCCTCCGCTGGGAGAACGGGAAGCTCGTCGAGAAGTGGCTGGCACGCACTGACTGGGCACCGGTTCCCAATCCGGGGTGGGAACCGTCGATGCAGCCGGTGCTGGCGAGCGGGTTTGTTTACCTCCCGGCGGGCGGCGGGACGCTCCTCAAGATGGATCGAAACAGCGGCGAAATCATCACACGCATCAATCCATTCGCAAGCCTCGATTTCGCCACCTTCATGTCCGGACCTCCGACAATCGATGCCGCAGGCAACGTTGTTTATGGCGCGTTCCGTCTGAACCTGGACGCTCCCTGGAGCAGCGACGTCACCGGCGCCTGGCTGGTTCGCGTCACGCCCGACGGAACCGCGAAAGCCGTTCCGCTCCAGCCGCTGGTGTCGAACGCGCCGAATCCGGCGGCGCAATGCCGGTCCCACTTTGGATTCGGCACGCACCTGCCGCCTTCGCCCGACGCCGTCGCGCCGAGCACCGTCTGCGGTTCGCAGCGGCCAGGACTCAACGTCGCGCCAGCCATCGCCGCCGACGGCACGATCTACATCGTCACCCGCACGCAGCTGAACGAGCGATGGGGATACCTCGTCGCTGTGAACCCCGACCTGACCCCGAAGTGGAATGCATCGCTGCGCGAACGCTTCCACGATGGCTGCAACGTCCTCCTCCCGCCGGGCAGCTGCTCGGACGGCGCGCACACGGGCGTCGATCCGACCGACAACCTCGACGGCTCCGGCGTCGTCACCGACTTCTCCACGTCTTCACCGGTCGTGTTGCCGGACGAAACGATTCTCTATGGCGCGTTCACCGGATACAACGACAGCAACGGCCACCTGATGCACTTCACCGCCGCCGGCGCCTACCTCGGAGCGTACCCATTCGGCTGGGACACGACACCCGCGGTGTGGAAGCACAACGGGACGTTTTCAGTCGTGACGAAGCACAACTTCTACGGCCTCGCGCTCCGTCCCGATCCCGGCGAGTTCATGGTGCAGCTCGACCACAATCTCAATAAAGAATGGGAGTACAGGAATCCCACGATCACGGCCGACGACGAGTTCGGCTTCGAGTGGTGCGTCAACGCCGCGACCATCGACGCGAGCGGCACCGTCTACGCGAATGCCGAGGATGGGATTCTGTACGCGATCGGCCAGGGCGGCGTGCTGCTCGACAGAATCGCGCTGGCAGGACCGCTCGGAGCGGCGTACACGCCGCTCGCCATCGACGGCAACGGACGCGTCTACGCCCAAACCGGCGGACACCTCTTCGCTGTCGGAGGTTCGCGTCCGAGGCGACGGGCCGTCCGGTAACGCCGAAGACCTGTTTCACTCCCCCGCTGCAACAAATCTGTCGAATTTTCGTTTGAATGCGCAGTCCCCCAACGCCTGGGCTGTTCGACGCCCGTCTGGAGTGAAACGCCTCATGACTGCTGGCCCTCTGTCATCAATCGCCAAGCCGAAGAAATCGCGCAAGAAGTTGTACTGGATCATCGGCATCGTCCTGGTCCTTGCCATCGCTGCGGTTGCCGCGGGCATGGCCAAGAAGCGCGAGAAGCCGATTCCGGTGACGACCGAGAAGGCTTTCCGGAAGACGATTACGCAACTCGTCACCGCTACCGGCAAGATTCAGCCGGAGATCGAGGTGAAGATCTCCCCCGAGGTGTCGGGCGAGATCATCGACATGCCCGTGAAGGAAGGGCAGGTCGTGCACAAGGGCGATCTGCTGTTGCGCATCAAGCCGGACACGTACCGCGCGCAGGTCGAAGAGCAGCAGGCCGCGTTGAGCGGCGCGCAGGCGGCGATTGCGCAACATAAGTCGCAGCTCGCAAAGGCCGACGCCGATTACCAGCGCGCCAAATCGCTTTTCGATTCGAAGCTCATCCCCGAGTCTGACCGGAAGACGGCGCAGACGAATTATGAAATCGCGCAGTCGGCGCTCAACGCGTCGCAGTTCGACGTGCAGCGCGCCGAGGGAGCGTTGCGGCAGATCAATCAGGCGCTGTCGAAGACCACCATCGTCGCGCCGACCGACGGATCCATCAGCTCGCTCACCAGCCGCCTCGGCGAGCGCGTGGTCGGCACGAGCCAGTTCGCCGGCACGGAAGTCATGCGCATCGCGGACCTCAGCAACATGGAAGCGCGCGTCAACGTCAATGAAAACGACATCGTCAACGTGAAGATCGGCGACGTGGCGCGCATCAGCGTCGACGCCTATCCCGACCGCAAGATCCCAGGCGTCGTTCGCGAGATCGCCAGCACGGCCACGACGAACAACGGCGGGACGCAGGAACAGGTCACGAATTTCGAAGTGAAGATCAGCGTCGTCGACAAATCCGTGCAGCTGCGTCCGGGCATGAGCACGACCGCCGACATCGAAACGGCCACCGTGCAGAACGTGGTGGCGGTGCCGATTCAGAGCGTCACCGTGCGCAGCACGGACAGCAAACTTTCACCCGAGGAGCGCGAGAAACAGACCGCGCAGAGCGTGACCAAGGACGACGACAACAAAGCCGAGGTCTCGAATCAGACGCTCGAGAAACAGAAAGAGCGCGAGCAACGCGACAAACTGGAGCGCGTGGTCTTCATCAAGAACGGCGACGTCGTGCGCATGCAGAAGGTAGAGACCGGAATCGCCGATACGACGTTCATCGAGATCAAGAACGGCATCAAACCGGGCGACGAAGTCGTATCAGGCAGCTACACCGTCATCAGCCGCAAGTTGAAAGACGGCGCGAAAGTGGCGATCGAGAAGGCGAAGACGTAGAAACCGAGGTTGCCATGCGAGACTTCACCATCGAGCTCACCGAAAGTTTCCGGATCGCGTTCAGCCAGATCCGCGCGCACAAGATGCGCTCGATCCTGACGGCGCTCGGCGTGATCATCGGCATCATCGCGGTGACGCTGATGGGATCGGCGATCGGCGGCATCGAGATCGGCTTCGAGCGCAGCCTTTCCGTCATCGGCGACGACATCCTCTACGTCGAGAAGTGGCCGTGGCACAACGTCGATGACTGGTGGAACTATCGCAATCGCCGCCGCATCGAGCCGCAGTACGCCGACACGTTGAATCGCCTGATCGCGGCGACGCCGAATTCGCAATTGGTCATCGCGGTGCCGACGCTGAATACGAATCAGAGCGTCAAGTACGGCGACAACGAAGTGAACGGAGTCTTCACCCAAGGGACCACGGACGAGTTCCCGGTGACGTCGACGGCGCAGTTCAAGGAAGGGCGTTTTATGACGCCGATCGAATCGCGCGGCGCGCGCAATGTCTGCATCCTCGGCTACGACGTCGCCGACGCGCTCTTCCCGAAACAGTCGGCGCTCGAGAAGACGGTGATGATCGGCGGCAATCCGTTCCGCGTCATCGGCGTCTACAGCAAGATGGGCACGTTCCTCGGCCTGTTCAGTTTCGATACGCAGGTGGTCGTGCCGATGTCGGCGTTCATGAAGACGTTCAGCGCGCGCCTCGATACGTCGATCCGCGTGAAGGTGAAGGACAAGAATCGCCTGGCCGCCGCGCGCGACGAACTGACCGGCGACATGCGCCGCGTCCGCGGTCTGCGTCCCGAGCAGAAGGATGATTTTGAAATCAACGCGCAGGAAGGGCTGCGCAGCACCATCGAGCCGGTGAAAGCGGGCATCGCCATCGCTGGCCTGTTCGTGACGGGACTGGCGCTCTTCGTCGGCGCGATCGGCATCATGAACATCACCTACGTGAGCGTGAAGGAACGGACTCGCGAGATCGGCACGCGCAAAGCCGTCGGTGCGCGCCGCCGGACGATCCTGCTGCAGTTCCTGGTCGAAGCGATCTCGATCTGCCTCATCGGCGGCGGCGCCGGCCTGGCGCTTTCGTTCCTGATGACGACGGGCGTCGCCGCGGCGTTTCCATCGTTCCCGATGCAGTTCTCGGCCAGTCTGGTGATCACGGGAATGATCGTCTCCACGCTGACCGGCATCCTCTCCGGCTTCGCACCGGCGCTGTCGGCGTCGCGGTTGGATCCGATTGAGGCACTCAGGTACGAGTAACCCGCAGATTTACGCAGATAGACACAGATAAATGTTTTTCACCGAAATCTTCCGCATGGCTCTCGGTTCGTTGCGCACGAACAGGCTTCGCTCCGCGTTGACGATGCTCGGCGTGGCCATCGGCGTCTTCTCGGTCATCGGGGTGATGACGGCCCTCAGCGTCATTCAAGGCTCCATCGAGTCGGGCCTCAGCTTCCTCGGCAGCAACATCTTTCAGTTCGCGAAGTATCCGGTGGTGAGCACACGCGATCCGGAGGAGAAGTTCGCCAACCGCCGCAACATCTCGCTGGAGCAGGCCACGGAGTTCAAGCGATTGATGGAAGGGCAGGCATCGGCCATCGCACTGAAAGTCTTCGACGGCGGCAAGCCGGTGAGCTACGGCAATGTGACGCTGCAAGGGCGCACGCTGGTCGGGACGAACGAATTCTTCCTCGCGGCGAACAGCTTTTCGATCGCGTACGGACGCAATATCTCTCCTGACGACGTCGACCTCGGACGGCCTGTAACCGTGGTCGGGGCGTCCATTCAGAAGAAACTCTTCCCCAGTGAGACGGCGCTCGGCAAGACGATCAAGGTCAACTACAAGCCGTACACGATCATCGGGGTGCTCGACGAAAAGGGCTCCTCATTCGGGAACTCGCAGGACGAGAACGTGCTGGTGCCGATCACGAAGTTCTTCTCCGACTTCGGCCACGAGCACCGCACGATCAATCTGGCTATCCAGTCGACGTCGCAGGCGACCTACAACGACACGCTGGATAAGGCGATCGGCGCGATGCGCACCGCCCGAGGACTGAAGCTCGGGCAGGACAACGATTTCGAGGTTTACTCGAACGACACGCTCGTCTCCGCATTCGCGCAGGTGGCAGACACGGTCCGCGCGGGGGCGTTCGTGGTGAGCGTGATCGCGTTGCTGGCGGCCGGCATCGGCATCATGAACATCATGCTGGTCAGCGTCACCGAGCGGACGCGGGAGATCGGCGTGCGCAAAGCGATCGGCGCGCGCCGGCACGACATCGTCAAGCAGTTTCTGCTCGAGGCCGTGCTCCTCTCCGAGCTCGGCGGACTGGCCGGAATCCTGACCGGCGTCCTGGGCGGGAACGGTATCGCGTTGGCCTTCAGCATGAACATGGTTTTCCCCTGGTTCTGGGCGATCACCGGCCTCGTGGTCTGCTCCGTGATCGGCATCGGCTTCGGGTCGTATCCGGCGTGGAAAGCGGCATCGCTCCACCCCATCGAAGCGCTCCGTTACGAATAACGTTCAGTCCGGCCGTTGCTGTACATCGGGCAGGATGGAGCGCATAATTCCCCGTCCGAAAACTGGAGGTCCATCATGAAACGTGCAGCCTTTGGCCTGCTGTGCTTTTTCGTTCTCGTTCCCACTGCGTTTGCGCAGATCAGCTCATTTGGACCTACGTCCTTTTACTCGTTCGAGTTCGAACAGAACGCGACAATCCACGGCGTCGATCTGTTCGGCGACTTTTACGGCGACCCCGATTCCTCAAACATTTTTTTGAGCACCCAGCTCCTCATCGATGGTCCCGCCGGGACGTTCACGCGGGACATCAGTGGTGGCTCCCGTACGCCAGCCACGCTCAATGACACGATCTTCGTCGCCATCCCCGATGAGACGTTGCTCGTGGAGGGCCACTACTCCGTTACGGTCATCGCGCACGATGACACGGGCGATCGCTCCATCGGTCCTGTCTTCTACGACGTCGTCGCCCGGCCCGTCGAACAGAATCCGCTGCTGTCGATCCCTGAGAACGTCTTCGCCGCGGCCACCAGTGCCTCAGGTGCCAACGTCACCTTCTTCGTCGGCGGCACCAGTTTCGTCGACCCGGCACCGGTCATCTCCTGCGATCACAATTCCGGCGACCTCTACCCGATCGGCGAAACGATCGTTCACTGCACGGCCACCGACAGCTTCGGAAGCGCCTCGGGCTCCTTCCCGGTCTTCGTCTTCGATAGCGGCGCTCCGACGGTCACCGTGCCGGCGGATATCGTGACGGGCAATCCAGTCGTGACATTCACGGTGACGGCGACCGATGTCATCGACGGACCGGTGACCGCGACGTGCTCGCCGGCATCCGGATCGACATTCGACCTCGGCACGACGACCGTCAACTGCATTGCCTACGATTCGCAGGGCAATGCCGGCTTCGGCTCGTTCAACGTCACCGTGTCGAACGGCCCGGTGCTGACATTGCCGGCTCCCATCACCGCCGAAGCGACCAGCAGCGCCGGTGCCGCGGTTTCCTACACGGTGACCGCGACCGACAACGCCACGATCGTCTGCACGCCCGCATCCGGCTCGACCTTCGCGCTCGGCACGACCACCGTCAATTGCACCGCGACCGCGTCGACCGGCACGACCAGCGGCAGTTTCACCGTGACCGTGCGCGACACCACTCCGCCTGCGCTTTCGCTGCCGGCCAACATAACTGCCGAAGCGACCGGACCAGGCGGCCGCGCGGTGAGCTATACCGCGACCGCAAACGATCTCGTCGATGGTTCGCGTCCGGTCACCTGCGACCACGCCTCCGGTTCGACGTTCCCGCTCGGAACGACCACCGTGCAGTGCACCGCCACGGATACGCACAACAATAC
>JBAVBF010000834.1:0-4808 GCA_049586115.1 Thermoanaerobaculia bacterium
ATCTCGTCGACCTCTTCCGCGCCGTAGCCGAGCTTGCGCAGGGCCGCCGGGACGGTCTGGTTGACGATCTTCAGCATGCCGCCGCCGACGAGCTTCTTGTACTTGACGAGCGCGATATCGGGCTCGATGCCGGTGGTGTCGCAATCCATCATGAAGGCGATGGTGCCGGTGGGCGCGAGGACGGAGATCTGGGCGTTGCGGTAGCCATGTTCCTGGCCGAGGGCATATGCCTCGTCCCACACCTTGGCGGCGGCGTCGGCCAGATCGGCCGGCAGCGGACGGGTGTTGATGCGGTAGGCGGCGCGGCGGTGCTTGTCGATCACGCGCAGGAACGGCTCGCGATTGACGGCGTAACCTTCGAACGGACCGACTTTCGATGCGATGCGCGCGGACTGCGCGTACGACTCGCCGGAGAGGATCGAGGTGATGGCGGCGGCGTAGTCGCGTCCATCCTCGGAGTCATACGCAATGCCGCGCGCCATCAGCAGCGCGCCGAGGTTGGCGTAGCCGATGCCGAGCGGGCGGAAGGCGTGGGAGTTCTTCTCGATCGCCTTCGTCGGGTACGAGGCGAAATCGACGGTGATCTCCTGCGCGGTGATGACGATGCGCAGCGCGGCGCGGTAGGCCTCGACGTCGAAGCCGGTGTTCTCGTTGTAGAAGCGCATCAGGTTCAGCGACGCGAGGTTGCAGGCGGAGTCGTCGAGGAACATGTACTCCGAGCACGGATTCGAGGCGTTGATGCGGGCGGTATTCGGGCACGGATGCCAGTCGTTGACGGTGGTGTCGAACTGCATGCCGGGATCGCCGCAGAGGTGGGCCGACTCGGCCATCTTGCGCATCAGCTCGCGCGCCTTGAACGTGCCCATGACCTCTTTCGGCTCGGTGACCGACCACGTCTGCCAGTCGAGGTCCTTCTCGTACGCATGCATGAAGTCGTCGGTGACGCGCACGGAGTGGTTGGCGTTCTGGAACTGCACGGAGTCGTAGGCGCCGCCGACGGCATTGAACGCGCCGTTGTAGCCGGCATCGATCAGAGCCCACGCCTTCTTCTCTTCCTTCTCCTTCGACTCGATGAACTCGACGATGTCGGGATGGTCGGCGTTGAGGATGACCATCTTGGCGGCGCGGCGGGTCTTGCCGCCGCTCTTGATGACGCCGGCGAAACTGTCATAGCCCTTCATGAAGGAGACCGGACCGGAAGCGGTGCCGCCGCCGGCGAGGAGCTCTTTCGACGAACGGATGCTGGAGAGATTCGATCCCGTCCCGCTGCCGTATTTGAAGAGCATCCCTTCGGTCTTGGCCAGGCCGAGGATGGAGTCCATGGTGTCGTTGACGGAGTTGATGAAGCACGCCGAGCACTGCGGATGCGGCTCGATGCCGACGTTGAACCAGACCGGCGAATTGAAGGCGGCCATCTGGTAGAGAAGGATGTGGGTAAGCTCGTCGCGGAAGGTGTCGCCATCGGCTTCGCTGGCGAAGTAGCCGCCTTCGCGTCCCCAGCCGGTGATGGTGCGGACGACGCGGCCGATGAGCTGGCGCACGGAAGTCTCGCGATCGGGTGAGCCGAGGTGACCGCGGAAGTACTTCGACACGACGACGTTGGTGGCCATCTGCGACCAGAACTTCGGCATCTCGACGTCTTTCTGCTCGAAGACGATCCCGCCGCTCTCACTGGTGATGGCTGCCGAGCGCATCTCCCATTCACAGGTGTCGTAGACATCGACTCCCGCCTTGGTGAAGAAGCGGTCGATGGCGATGCCGCCCGGCTTCGTCTCCTTCTTTTTTACGGGCTTGCTGTTCGCGCGGGGGCGGATGCTGCTGGACGGAATCTCGATGGACGTCATGGCCTGTTCTCCTTCTTCGAAGCAAAAGCGCCCCTACGCGGGGCGCTTCAGTGATTGGTTGAGCGTTTGTTAACGAGCGAGCCAGCGTGCGCTGGTGGGCCGGGCCTGCGGGACCGGCGTCTTGACTTTGACGGTGACCTGATACTCGCGAATCTGCAGTGAAACGGATCGCAAGGGGCTCCGAGTGGCAAGACGGGAAACGTGCTTCAAATCCTTCATCAATCCTCCCACGCGCATCGTCGTCTTTGTTGTGCGAGACAAGCTACGCCCCGTGGAAACGGATGTCAAGCGAATGACCACAAGATGTTGTGGTCGTGTGCGCTCAGAACACTACCTGAAGCGTAAGTATTCGCACAATCAAGGGTTTAGTCCACAGGAAGTCAACCGGATATTGTGCCGTTCTCCGCCGTCTTTCCACGTCTTCCCCGCAGGTTATCCGCAGGTTTTTGCACAGTCTTTTGAGGGGTAATCCGCAGAAAATCAGCTCATTTTCCACAGGTTTTGCACATGTTTTCCATGTGCAATTACACACCTCTTTTTCCGCAGGTTTTAAGGTGAGTTTCCGAAGGAAATAGCAGACGCGGCCGAAGAAAATTCTGGCGTCTGAGCTGCGGTGGTCGGAGGGCTGCGGAAAAGCAGTGTGACACGTGGAACAAATCTTTATCCGCAGATGACGCAGATTAAAAACGGGGAAAGCTGCGTCGTTTTATCTGCGGAACATCTGCGTAATCTGCGGATTAGTACCCGCCGCCGGCGCCGGCGCCGCCGAACGATTTGTCGGTTGGCGATGCGGAGTCGGCGAGATCAGGGCCGGTGTGGGCGTGGTCGGCGGGAGCGGATCCGTGCGGGGCAACGGTGAGGATGCCGCCGATCTGCATCGCTTCGTCGTATGGATTCGTCGCAACGACCGTGACGACGAGTCCGCGCGTCGCGCGGCGCAGAGCGCGTTCGAGCGTCACAGCGATCGCGATTACCGTGATCCCCGCGCCGATCAGTTTTCCCTCGGCGGGATAGTGGAAGAGTTGACGCAACTCGATCGCGGCACAAGCGATCGACAGCGCCGCGGAGATGAGCAGGATGCGATCGCGCCAGACGATGCCGGTGGCGAGGAGGATCGCAGCGGTGACGCCGAGGATGGCGGCGATCCGGATGTTCGCGGGGCCGAAGTCGCGGAGGAAGAGCGTGGCCAGGAAACCGGCGACCGGCATCGCCAGCGCGAGGCCGGCGAAGAGGCGATCCGTCGATGGACGCTGCCACGCGCGGCCGAGTGCGAATGCCGAGGCGATGGCGAGCAGTGCGGCAATCGATATCGTCAGGATCGGCGTGTGCTCCCATTTCGCTGCCACGTACACAACGACCAGGATCGCGGCGAGCGCGCCGAAGAATTCGTTGCGCATCCGCCAGCCGGAGAGCGCGGCCGCGGCGGCGAAAACGAGAAGCGCTTCCACTTTTCCCTTGCTCGGCAGACCGAAGATGAAGGCGAAGGTTCCGCAGAGCCAGAGCGATGATTCGAGACCGGTGCGGAAGAAGCGGTGCTCCGCGATCATCCACTCCGCGGCGCCGATGGCCAGCAACGCGGTGAGGATGCCTTTCGGAAGCGTGAGGAGGGCGAAGAATCCGAATGCCGCCGCGACTGCAATCGCCGCGAGGACGGTGAAGACGATGCGAAGCAGCAGGCCGTTGTGTTTCCATCCGCTCTCCGGCTGCGACGGCACGATTCGTTTCACCGCCTCCGCCCGTTCCTCGGCGATCGACGGTCCGGTCGGCCAATTCTTCATGCCGCCCTCCGCAGCCGCGCGTGCGAGAGGAAGAGTCCGATGATCGCGGCGATCGTCGAGACCAGCATGTAGAAGGCGTCGAAGATGCTGTCGTGGATGGCGTTCGTGACGGCGATGTCGACGGCGATGGTCCCGTATGCCCACGCATAGATGACGAACGTAGCGTCGCGCATTCGACGCGCGTACAACATCGACGCCACTGCGAGCACGATTGCGATAGCGCAGCCGAGGAGGCGCGTTTCGGGCTTGAACGCGAGGATCAGCGAGCCCCAGAAGGCGAGGTTCGCGGCGAAGTGATCGAAGAGGGAACTGAAGGTCGTAGCGGGTCGGACCTTCCGATCGATGACGCGCCAGGCCACGACGATCGCAGAGCAGAGAAACGCGCGGCCTGCAGTGCTCCCGGCCGAAACGAAAATCGTGTCGACGGTGCGTCGCTCAATGTCGAGCCAAGCCGCCAATGACGCGACCGACAGCGAGAGCACGAGACGCGAGCGGAAGTAATACGCCGTCGCAGCGTGCAGGATCGCCAGGAAGAGGAAGTGGCGCGGCCAGCTATCGCCGAGGAGGTGATAGTGGTGCTCGATGTATCCGATGTCGGCGCTGGCGAGGAGCGCGGCCAGCAGCAGGACGTAGTCATCGGCCAGCGAGGCCGTGCGGTTGCGTTTCCAGAACGCCCACGAGTAGCACGCGGCCGCCGCGAGTCCGATCACGGCGGCGATGGCGAGCGGACCGATGTCGTCGAGATGTTTGGCGATGTAAAGGCCGACATCCCACGAGATGAGCATGACGCCAACCCATGTGAGGAGGCGCAACTCGGGATAGATGCTCACGGCCTCGCGGCGCTCGCGCGCGATGAGATCGGCGGCGGTGCCGGCGGCGAGCGCGCCGGAGTCGCGCAATAGCACCAACTCCGGCTCGAGTGTGATCATGTGTCGCGCGATTGTACGCGGATGGCGAGCGCGAGCGTAGGCGTACGTCGCTGGAAGAGGTGATCGATTTCTTCGCGTTGCTCAGCTGACATGAGACGCGTAGTCGTGACAGGAATGGGCGTGATCTCGCCGCTCGGCAATGATCCGGACGCGCTTTTCGCCGCGTTGACGGAAGGGCGTTCGGGAATCCGCGAGGTCATCACCGAAGGTCCGAAGGGGACGAACTCGAACGCCGGCGGCGCCGCGGACTTTAATCC
>JBAVBF010000835.1:0-3977 GCA_049586115.1 Thermoanaerobaculia bacterium
TCCTCACCCACCGCCTCCGTTCGACAAGCATCGGCGGACTCGCGGCCGTGCTTCTCGCCGGCGTCTTTTTCTTTATCAACGTCGCGCACCACGTCATCCGCTGGGATCTCTTCGCGATCGTCGCGACGGCCGCGGTGGTGAAGATGTCCGTATTGATCTGGTATCGCATCAACGATTGACAGAAGACGATCATGATCATCGGCATCCCGATCTACGAAAACGTTGACCTGCTCGACGTCGCCGCGCCCGCGGAGATCTTCGATTCGATGAAGAACAATGCGCCGCAACTGAACGTCGAGGTTTGTCTGATCGCCGAGAACGATCGCGCCGTGGTGACGAAGGCCGGCGTGACGATCAAGCCCGACAAGTGCTTTCACGAAGTTCCGCACGTCGACGTTCTGTGGGTTCCGGGCGGCGATCCGTCGGCGTTGAAAAAAATCATGCACGATCCGAAGCGGACGTATCTCGATTTCCTGATCAGCCGCGCCGCGAAGGCGCAATGGGTGACGTCGGTCTGCGAAGGCGCGCTGCTGCTGGCGCAGGCCGGACTGCTCGACGGTTACCTGGCCACGACGCACTGGGCGTTCATCCCCTGCCTCAAACAATTCAAGGCGATCAGCGTGGCCGAGGGATATCCGAGGTTCGTGGTCGACCGCAATCGCGTCACCGGCGGCGGGATCTCGTCGGGACTGGATGAGGCGCTGAAGATGGTCGAACTGCTCGCCGGCTACGACGTCGCGCAGCAGGTGCAACAGTTCACGCAGTACTACCCGGCCCCGCCCGTGGCGAGCACGATTCCGCCGCCCGGAGGATGTCCGTTGGACGAATGAGCCGGAGCGCTGGCGTCCCGCCGGCTGGCTCGGCGGCGTCTCGCCGCCCTTCGCTCCGGCGTCTTCGCGTCGTACGCGACCGGCGATCAGCTCGCGACCGGAGACAACCGCGGATTACGAAGGTATGATCGCTTCATCCATTCCGAATTCCTTCACTATCTCCGCACCCGGAAAGAGGTTTATCGCGGCGAGCAACGTTGGCCCCCACAACGAGGTCTGGAGCGAACGCTGCTCGGCAGAAACGTCCATTCGCAACCAATCACCATCGACAACTGAGAGGAGAATCATCATGCCCGACTGGTCCATCAAGATCGTTCAAAGCAGCTCCGGCGACGGCGCCGAGTTCATCCCGGATCTCAAAGGCAAGACGGCGGGCGATCCGCTGGAATGCATGCAGGATGACCTGGTGAGCTGGAACAACACCACGGAAGAGGAGCACCAGCCGTGGCCTTCCGATGATGCCTACAACGCACTTCCGAACGACCAGGTGCTGCCGCGCGGCGGACCCAACTACCTCTCCGACATCATCCCCGCCGGTGGATCTTCGCGCCCGAGCTACGACGTTGCACAGCCGGCGGCGGCGCCGGCGACGTGGACCGTGTACTACATCTGCGCGCTGCATCCCTACGTGGAGAGCGAACGCGGAACCATCATCGGAAACACGTACTGAGGAGAGATGACATGCACACCAATCGAGTGATTCTGCTTCTTCTCGCCTTTCTGCTCATCGCTTCCGTCCCCGCCTCGGCGCAGTGGATTCCGTGCCTCGGCGATCCGGTTGCTCCCGCCACCACCTGGACGGCGCCCGATCTGCCGACGGTTCCCGAACTGATCACGAACGGCGGCAAACTGCGCGCGACGGTCGTCCTGACCGACGAGCAACAGCGCCTCACGTTCAAGACTCCTCCGGGCGCGGCACCTGCGGACAACAACGTCATCAAGTGCGCACCGCAATACGTACGTGTCTTCAAAGGAATCGGAGCGATGCCGCCGATTCCGAAGCCGACCTCCGACTATCCCGATCCGATGCCAGGCCCGACCCTCCGCGCCCGCCTCGGCGACATGATCGAGCTCACCTTCCTCAACCAGATCAACCCAGCCGACTTCGGCGACTCCATCGACCGCGGAGACGTCGACACCGGATCCGGCTGCGACGAGACCAGCACCGGCTATCCCAAGGTGACGACCACGCCGCCGCAGGACACCTATCCCGACTGCTTCCACGGATCGAGCACGGCGAACATCCACTTCCACGGCACACACACGAATCCGAACTCGACCGGCGACAACGTCTTCATCGAAATCCGCCCGTCGCTGCGCACGAACGGCAAGCCGGTCGTGACCGCGGCCAGCGTGGCCACCCCGTTCAGCGATTTCTTCCAGCGTTGCGAAGCGCACCTCGGCGGCAATGTGCTCAGCCTCTGGCCGCACACCTGGAGCGATCTGCCATCCGCGTACACGACGCGCCAGAAAGAGCTCCTGCAGAAGTACGACATGACGCCCAACATCAAGAAGCTATGGCCCGTCGACGCGGCCCAGATCAAGAAGGGCGACTGGCCGCAGTACTACATGGGCGCGTACCCGTACTGCTACCAGATCCCGAAGTACACCGAGGCAGACTTTCCGCCGCCTGCGCCAACGACGGAGCACGGCGGCCACACCGGTGGTCCGCTCAGCCCCCCGCCGCAAAAACCGCTGCAGATGGGACAGTCGCCCGGACTGCACTGGTATCACGCGCATAAGCACGGCTCGACGGCGATCGACGTCGGCAACGGAATGACCGGCGCGTTCGTCATCGAAGGTCAGTACGACGACGACTTCGACTCGTACTACGGTGCCGGTTGGATGCGCAAGCAGCCCGTGCTGGTGATCAATCAGATCGGCGTCACGCCGAACCTCGAGCGCGGAGCCTCGGCCAGAACGGACAAAGGTCCCGACTTCTCCGTCAACGGCCGCACACGTCCCGTGATGAAGATGCAGCCCGGCGAAGTGAAGCTTTGGCGCATCGTCAACACGTCAGGGCGCGCAGGGACCTACTTCGTCGGCATGTACAACGCCGCTGGCCAGCCCGCCGTCGACGGATCAGGCAAGCCTCTCTTCACCTGGTACCAGACCGCCCAGGACGGCGTGCAGTTCAGTCCCACGAACTACGCGAGCGCCGGTTTTACGAACAACCAGTTCCTTCTCGCTGCCGGAAATCGCGCCGACCTTCTCGTGCAGGCGCCGCTAACCACCGGCGTTTACAGCGTTCGCGTCATGAACGAAGTCGATCCGCGCGACCTCCCGACGGCGAATCCTGTCACGCTCTTCTCCGTGAACGTGACCGGCGCGCAGGCTACGGGCAAAACAGGCACGCTCATGCCGACGGCGCCGACGTTCCCTCCGTTCCTCAAAGACATCCAGACCGCTGAAGTGAAAGGGACGAAGGAGATTACCTTCTCCAGTCTCGGGCCGGCCGGCGGTGGCGGACACACGATCAACCACAAGAAGTTCGACGGCGAGGTCGGCGAGCTCGTGCTGCTGAACACCGTCGAGGAGTGGAAGGTCGTCAACGAAACCTACAACGCCATCTCCCACCCGTTCCACATTCACATCAACCCGTTCCAGGTCACCGAGGTCTTCGATCCGAACGCGACGTTGAGCACGTCCACCGGCGCCGGAACGGTGACCGCGACCGGGACGAAGATCATCACGGGCACAGGCACCACCTTCAGCACCCTTCGCCCGGGAACGGTTCTGACGATGCCGGGCTCCGGACCGTACACCGTCCTGAGCGTTCAGAGCGACACGTCTCTTACATTGACCGGAAACGGACCGACGCTCACGAACTCGGCGTACACGATCAACGTGCCGCAATACGTATTCGTCAACTCACCGGCGCCGCTGCCGGGCCAGTGCTACCTCAATCCGACCGATCCCTCCACCTGGAAACCTTGCGCGTCCGTCCCGCAGCCACCCGCACCGCAGGCTCCGTCGTCGGAGAAAAACATCTGGTGGGACGTCTTCCCGATTCCCTCCGGCATCAAGGTTTCGTGGGCGGGCACGGCAGCCACCGTTCCGATTCCCGGCTACTTCAAGATGCGCAGCCGCTTCGTCGACTACTCCGGTTACTACGTCATCCACTGCCACATCCTCGCGCACGAGGAC
>JBAVBF010000836.1:0-15332 GCA_049586115.1 Thermoanaerobaculia bacterium
CTCGCTGCAGACGTACTACAAGCTCGAAGGGCAGCGCGACGTCGCGCTCACGATCTACACGCATGTCCGCGAAGATGCGCTGTCGCTTTATGGCTTCGCGGCGGGCGAGGAAAAATTCGCGTTCGAGAAACTGATCTCGATTTCCGGAATCGGGCCGACGCTGGCGCAGAAGATTCTGTCGGGCATCGACGCGCCCGATCTCGCCCAGGCCGTGGCCCGAGGGGACGTCAAGAAGTTGTCGTCGATTCCGGGCGTCGGGAAAAAGACCGCGGACCGGATCGTGCTCGAGTTGCGGGACAAGCTGCTCATTCCGGAGTCGGCGCGGGAGCAGCCGTCACCGTCGACGCGCACCTCCGTCGACGATGACGTCCACTCCGCGCTCATCAACCTCGGCTACCGCCCGAAGGACGCCGAGTCGGCGCTCGAACTGGCGCGCAAAGAGCTCGGCAACGAGGCCGAGCTCTCCGCGCTGCTCAAGGCCGCGCTGCGCCAGCTCACGCGGTCGTAACGACGGGAGTCCGCCGGCGCATCGCGTTGTCGATGCTCCAGATGCCGGCGCCGTGCGCCGCTACGAAGAGCCATAGGAAGCAGTAAAGCACCGCCAGTTCGCCCTTGTTTTCGAGCGGCAAGAAGGCGCCGTGCGCGGCGTGGCCCATGAAATACGCGGCCGCCATCTCGCCGCACGCAACAAAGGCGGCGATGCCGGTGAATAGGCCGATGGCGATCAAGAGGCCGCCAACCAGCTCGATGCCGCCCGCCACTTTCATCAACGGCGGCAACGGGCCGGACATCCCCGGCGGCATCGGTGGATATCCAAAGAATTTCTGTGTGCCGTGCATCGCGAACATGAGGCCCGCGATGATGCGCAGCAATGCGAATGTGTGGGCCGAAAAACGTCCGATAACCTCAGCCATACGGTTCCTCCGGAATGAGGGCGTTCACGTCGCGCGCCAACCGGGCGCGACGATTGCTCCAGTCGGCCTCGGAGGATCATCGATGCGCATCCGCGGAGTCATCAGCATCATCGCCATTCTTCTTTTTTGCGGCGCCTGCAACCGCAAGCCGGTCGAGACCACGACCGAATCGGCCGACACGCTTCCGCCGTCGTCAACCGGAACGACCGCGACCGAAACCGGCACCGGCGCGCCGGTCACAAACACCGCCACGACGTCCACTACTGCGACGACGGCAACGACGGCGACCACGACAAGCTCGACCGGAACTCGTTGATCGGTGTGAGTTTTGAAGAGCCAGAAGCCAGGAGGACCGACCATGAAACGAACACACCGCGCAGTTCTCACGCTGATGGCCGTACTCACACTCAGCCTCGCAATGTTCGGCTGCCGTACGGCCGCGACGACGACAACTGCGGAGAACGCGAGCATCGACACGGCGTCCGGCATGGCCAGCTCCAGTTCGATGAGCGACGTAAGCGTGACGATGAACAGTTCGACGAATTACGGCGGCACCGCGGCGACTACCGGCACGACCGCGACCTACGGCTCGAACAACGACGGCGTCCAGACAGCATCCAGCACGATCGATACGCCGGCCAATGGCAGCATGAGCAGCAGCACGACACCCGATACGGCCAGCTCGACGACCAGCGACAGCAGCGATGCCGGACGCCATCATCGTCATGGCGCGATGCACAAGGAGTAAGCGTCATCTGGCGGAGCGTTCCGCACGAGGACGCTCCGCCAATCTCATGACTTCACGTATTCTTTCACCGCTCGCAGCGCTCCTTTTTCTCGTCGCGCCGCAGCTTCACGCGGCGGACGGCAACGGCAGTCTCGCGCTTCTCGATCGCGCCTGGCCTGACGTCACCTCGCGGCGCGTGAGCGAGATCGGACGCGGCGTCGGCGTCGTCTTCAGCCCCGACCTCTCCGTCGCCGACAACTGCCGTTTCTACGAGTCGCTCGGCTTCGCCTGTTTTCAGGATGCGGAGTGGGAAAAGATCCTCGACGCCATCCATCGACACAACGTGCTGTATCCGGAGCGGCGTATCTTCACGCTCCTCCTCGAAACGCACGGCACGAACGGCAACGGGTTGAAACTGCAGACCAGCTACGCTCCCGACGCAGGCCGCTCGTACATTTCCGCCGGCGCGCTGCAGCAGCGGCTGGAACCGGAAGGGATTTACTACGTGATCATCAGCGCCTGCAATTCGGGGCGGCTGCTGCGTCCGGCGATTTACAATCAGCTCGATCCGAACAACGGCGACAAGCTCTTCCTCCCGGCGACGAAAGGGATCGTGAACGCGTCGCCCGATTTCGTGGCCTCGCGCAGCGCGGTCATGCTCATCACGCCGGAGTCCAGCCACATCGAGACGACGCTGGTTGGAAAGATTGCTGAGCTCTCCCCTTCCGCCCGCCGGGCCATCACCGACGCGGCCAAATCCCTCGGCATCACTCCTCCAACCAACTTCGCCGTCTCCGACATGATGACCGCCATGCTGACGCGCGATTCGCATCTGCAACTCAGCTCCGGCAGCTACGTCGATGAGCTCTCGCGCGCCGCCGCTTCCGTCGACCGCAGCGAGCAGCTATTCACGAAGTTCGTCCGCTACGTCAACGCTGTCGCCGCGAAGCAATACCCGCCGGCGGCGAAGAAAACGGTGGTCGTCGCGCGCAGGGCCTCGAAGAAAAAGGCCGCCGTCCGCCACTGAGACTGGAGCACTTTGTGCACATCAGCCGGACCGTACCGTGACACGAAAGGAGCGATTGGAAAAATGAGAAAAATGAGAAATTACCCGTGGATTCTCGCGCTCGCTTGCGCGCTGGCGATGACGGCGTTTGCCTGCCACAGCGAGACGAACAACAACAACACCGACACGTCGCCGACATCCACCAGCGCCACGGATACGTCGATGACGACGTCGACGGTCGACACCAGCGGCACGGAGACGTCGGGCACGACCAGTACGACCAGCACCGGCTCGAGCGGCGGCACGGTCAGTTCACTCGATCCGGCCGACAAGGAGTTCGTGATGAAGGCCGCGCAGGGCGGTATGGCCGAGGTAATGCTCGGACAGATGGCGTCGTCGAAGGGCACCAGTCCGGACGTGAAGAACTTCGGCAACCGGATGGTCACCGACCACGGCAAAGCAAACGACGAGCTGAAACAACTCGCGCAGAACAAGGGCATGGCCCTCCCCGCGGACGTCGATGACGAGAGCAAGAAGATGTCCGACAAGCTGTCGGCGCTGAGTGGCAAGGACTTCGACAAGGCGTACATCGACGGGATGGTCGACGATCACGAGAAAGACGTGAAGGAGTTCGAGAAGGCGTCGAAGGACGCGAAGGATCCGGATCTGAAAGCGTGGGCGACGAAGACGCTGCCGACGTTGCAGGATCATTTGAAGATGGCCAAAGAAGCGAAGGCGAAACTGAAGTAGACGTTTCCCCTTCGACCGATGTTTACGAACGCGCCGGTGCAAGCCGGCGCGTTTTTGTTTGCGCGCCGATCGTCAACAAGTTGACGTGCTTCTTCGTCTGATCCGAGAAGGAGCAAGACACCATGAAACGACTCATCGCAACATCGATCATCGCGGCCAGTCTGATGACGGCCGCCTGCACGACCGTCGTCGCTCGTCCGCCGCGTCCGGGTCTCGTGCTCGTCAACGGACGCTGGGTTGCGGCGCCGCGAGCGGGCGCGGTCTGGATCGCGCCGCATTGGGAGCGCCGCAGTTTCCGCCGCGTGTGGATCGAGGGCTACTGGCGCTACTGAGCGATTTTCCAGCCGCCGCCGAGCAACGGCACGGTGGCGCAGGCGGGACCTCCGTCGCGCGCCGTGCCGCTGATCCGCGCTTCGATGACCGATCCCGCCGCTTTCCTGATGAGTCGCCACGTGAGGCCGCCCAACGGAACCTTCGCGCGGCGCGTCCACTGCGAGTTCGGCTCGCCGCCCATCGTTCCGGAGTTCACGTAGACGAACCGGCCGCCGACCGGACCCAGCGCGAACGGACCGAGAAAATTCGGCTCGCCACCCGATCCATCGTCGCGCGCGCGGACGGAGAATTCGAAAACCTGCCTCTCGACGCTCGCCGAAATCGGCTCGAGCAATTCATCCTTGCCGCGCTGCACCGCAAACCGGACCGGCGGATTCTCGACGATGATACGGAGGGCAACGTTCTGGTCAGCCATAGTTCATCCCGGTCCAAACGAGAGACAACGCACGGTCATCCCCAACTCGCGCGGCGTGTGAATCGTCTGGTCGATGGAAAGGTCGAGCATGTTCGGCGCAGCGTTCAGCGCGGGAGTGACGTGGTATTCGCGATCGCTTTCGTCATACGTTGCCGCGAAACGATCGATGACGCGGCCGTTGAGCGCGATCGTGATCGCGGCGCGCGCGACGACTGACGCATCCGGCACACGAAATTGAATCCGCAACGTCGTCTCGCCGCGCGACGGAGGAAGTTGCGTGACGGAGTGTCCCGCCATCGCGCGCATTTCGAACGGCGTTTCGCGCACCGGCGCGTACCAGCCGGCGAGGAATTGCGGCGGCGTGCGCACGGGAATGACGCCGGCGTCGAAGTAGTGACGCCGCGCAATGTTCCAAAGGTGTCCTCGCTCGCGATGGAACACGAATCCGTCGCGATCCTCCGCATCCGCCTCGGCGAGAATCCACGGCCGGCGATTTCCGATCGACAGCGGCATGGCGCGTTTGTCGAGGACGTGCACGAACGGATAGTTCGGAAGGAGGTACTGGAAGAACGGGTCCATGTCGCGCGCAACGAATAACTCGTCGATGCGCGGATCGAGATGTTGCGTTACGGCTTCAACCGCCAGCACCGAGGGGGAGATCGTGTTGCGGACAATGGCGAGCGCAGGCAGCGTCCAGACGAAGAATGAGCCGATGAGCGCCGCGCCGGCGAGAGCTTCGATTCGTGGCCAGGCGCGGGTGAGACGGCGGATTCCATCCGCGGCCAGAATCGCGAACAGCGGGCAGTAGCCAATCGAAAAACGATTGATGCTGTAGCGATCGAGCATCATCCACGCGAGGATTGCGAACGGTCCAAAGCTCAGCGCGAGCCAGCCGAGGGCGCGGTCGCGCGAGGCGATGGCGCCGGCGATCGAAATCGCGACGAGGATCGATGTGACGAAACTCAGTGCCAGCGATTCGTACTGCTTGATGAAGAAGCGATCGAACAGGCGCCACAGCGGCGGACGGTTCGGACTGCGGAACGAATCGATGCGCGTGATGTACTCGCCATGCTCCTTCGCGGCATCGAAGTACGGCCTGGTCCCGCCGGTCGCAGCGATGGCGCCGCCGAATGCGACGGTGACGGTGATTGCGCCGACCAGCGCGGCGAAGGCGACGTCGCGCCAGGCGGCGCGCGCGCGATACCACGTCGCCAGAACGCCAGGCGCGAATCCGATCAGAAAGTTCTGGGGACGGATTCCGGCGGCGAACGCGAGCAGCGCGGCGCCGATCAGATACGCGTTCGCGTCGCGGCATCCGCGAAAGAGAAACGCAACGGCGAAGACGACCAGCACGAGCGATGGAACGTCGCTGAACGCGCCGCCACCGAAGAACCAGACGTTCGGAAAAAATGCGCAGAGCGCACCGGCGATCGTTGCGGTGACAAACGGAAGACGGAGTTCGCGCGCGAGGAAAAAGATCGCCGGGAAAACCAGCACCGCTGCGATGAGATTGACCGCCTGCAAGGCGCGGAAATCATTGGGGATCAGCGTCCGGACGATGCGGCCGAGGGCGATGTAGACCGGAAAACCGGGCGGATGCGGATGATGCGCGGTGACGTCGTACGAGCGCATGCCGAGGCAGAAGAGCGCCTCGTCCCAGTCCCAAAGCGTTTTCGCCATCGCCAGAAAACGCGTGGCCGCGCAGACGAGCGCGACGATGCCGAACGTCAGGCGCTGGCGCGGCGTGAGCGCGGGTGGTGGTTGGGTGAGGTCCATCGCCGAAGCGGGCGAAGGATGTCACAAGATCCTCCGACCGTCCTACGCGACTGCGCCTTCGGCTACGTCGCTCCGGCGGCTCAGGATGACAGGGCTATCGATAGAACTTGCCGTCGCGTTCGGCGAGCTTTCGCAGCGCGGCGGTGGCTAGGAAGCGCTTGCCGTGCTTCTGGAACAGATCGTCGAGGCGCGCCAGGATGTATGGCAGCCCGAGTTTGTCGGCGTATCGCAGCAAGCCTCCGCGGAATGGCGGGAAGCCGGTGCCCATGATCATCGCGAGGTCGAGCTCCCCAGGCGAGGCCACAATTTTCTCGTCGAGGATCATGGCCGCTTCATTCACCATCGCGAAAATCATTCGCTCCACGACTGCCGGCGCGTCGGCCGGATGTGTTGAGCGAATGTTCAGGAGTTTGTAGACCGAGGAATCGGGACCCTGGCGTCTGCCGCCCTCGTAGAGATAGAGACCTTTGCCATTTTTCTTGCCGTAGCGGCCGTCGGCGTAGAGCGTCTCGACGACGTGCGACGGCTCCATGCGATCGCCGAACGCGCCGCCGAGGATCTTGGCGACTTTCGCGGCGACGTCGATGCCGACTTCGTCGAGCAGCGCCATCGGTCCCATCGGCATCCCGAAGTCGACCATCGCTTTGTCGAGCGACTCGATGGAGTTGCCTTCTTCGAGCAGGAAGCCGGACTCGTTCATGTACGGCCCGAGGATGCGGTTGACGACGAAGCCGGGTCCGTCGTTGCAGTAGACGACGGTCTTGCCGAGCTTGCGCGCGAAGTTGGCGACGGTGACCATGGCCACGTCGGACGTCCTCGCCCCTCGTATGACTTCGACGAGCGGCATGCGGTCGACGGGATTGAAGAAGTGCATGCCGGCGACGTTCTCGGGATGCACGGCCTGCGCGGCGATGTCGGTGATGGGGATGGTGGAGGTGTTGGTGGCGAAGATGGCGCCGGTTCTGGCGACCGCTTCGAATTCGCCGAGCACCTGGCGTTTGATGTCGACGTTTTCGACGACGGCTTCGATGACGACTTCGCAGCGTTCGAACCCGGCCCAATCAGTGGTGGAGGTGATGCGGGCCAGTTTGCGCTGCATCTCGCCGCGGGTCATGCGGCGGCGATCGACTTTCTTCTTCCAGATTTTCGCGGCCGCTTTCATCCCGCCGGCGATCGCTTTCCAGTTGATGTCACGCATGCGCACCGAGGCGTCGGTCTTGTCGGCGATGAGCTGGGCGATGCCGCCGCCCATGATGCCCGCGCCGAGAACGCCGGCGTCACGAACCTCGATCGGCGCCGCGGCGATGCGCTCTTTTTTCGACTCCTCCATCATGAAGAAAAGCCGGATGAGGTTCTGCGCGACCTCGCCCCGCGGTCCGACGATGAGCGGGACGACGGCTTCGACTTCGCGCGCGAGCCCGCGTTCGACGCCGGCGGACATGCCGTACTCCATGACGTCGATGGCGGTCAGCGGCGCGGGATAGTGGCCGTGAGTCTGCGCCAGGACCGCTTTGCGAGCCTTGCCGAAGATGAGGCGGCGCGCGAGCGGATTGCCTTCGACATAAAACTTCGTGCGGCCGCCGCCGCGGCGTTTGGGCTTCGTGGAAAACTGTTTCGCGACGTCGAGCAGGATCGCTGAAGGAACGACTTCGTCGACGAGTCCCATCCGCTTCGCACGTTTTCCGTCGAGCGTTTTGCCGTTCAGGATGATGTCCAGCGCGGCGGGAAGTCCGATGAGCCGCGGCAGCCTGGTGGTGCCGCCCCACGCGGGGAAGATGCCGAGCTTGGTCTCCGGCAATCCGATCTGCGCTTTCGGGCTGTCGGACATGACGCGGTAGTCGCAGGTGATGGCCAGCTCGCAGCCGCCGCCGAGGGCGGCGCCGTTGATGGCGGCGACGGTGACCTGCGGCAGCTTCGAGAAACGATGAATGGTTTGCTGGCCGAAGCGGGTGTACTCGGCGGCCTGTTCGGCCGAAGTCGCCTTCGAGAACTCTGTGACATCCGCCCCGGCGATGAAGATCGACGGCTTGCCGGAGGCGATGATGACGCGCTTGAGGTCGCGATCGTTTTCGAGCTCGTCGACGACCGCGGCGAATTCGGACATCACGGCGGTCGAAAATTTATTGACCTTCTCGCCGGGAAGGTCGAACCAGATGATGGCGAGATCGCCGTCGCGTTCGATACGAAACGCGGAACCGGTCCGCGATGGGGATTCAGCCAAGCTGGTCATTGGTCAGGCCCGTTTTCCTTCGCGTTCGTCGGCGTCTTCGTCGATGTACATGAGGTCGATGATGTCTTTGTATTTTTTGTCGATCATCTTGCGCTTCACTTTGAGCGACGGCGTGATCTCGTCTTCGTCAATGCTGAAATCGCGCGGCAAGAGCGCGAAGCGGCGGATCTTTTCCTGGCGGTCGAGATTCGTGTTGAAGCGATCGATCTCGCCCTGATAAATCTGCCGGACCTTCTCGTTGCCGATCAATTCGTCGCGATTCGCAAACTGCACGCCCAAGGCCGAGGCATCGCGCTCGAGCTTGTCGAAATTCGGGACGAGCAACGCCACCAGGTATTTGCGGCGGTCGCCGATGAGCACGGGCGTTCCGATGTAGGGCGAGCTTTTCAGCAGCGCTTCCAGCGGCTGCGGGGCGATGTTCTTGCCGTACGCGTTGATGATGATGTCTTTCTTGCGGTCGGTGATCTTGAGGAAGCCATCGTTGTCGATCTCGCCGATATCGCCGGTGTGGAACCAGCCGTCGTCGTCGATGGCCTGCTTCGTGGCGTCGTCGTTGTTCCAATACCCCTTCATGATGTGCGGACCGCGGCTCAGAATCTCTCCATCCTCGGCGATCCTCACTTCGACGCCAGGAATGACGCGCCCGACCGTGCCGACCTTGCGAAATTCCGGCGTGTTGACGGCGATGACGGGCGAGGTCTCGGTGAGGCCGTAGCCTTCGTAGATGTCGAGTCCGGCGCCGATGAAGAACGCGGCCAGCTCCGCAGACAGCGGCGCGCCGCCAGAGAGAACCATCTTCACGCGTCCGCCGAGGCGCGCCAGGATTTTGCCGAAGACAAGTTTGTCGGCGATGAACGATTTCATGCTCAGACCGAGCGGCATCGACTTGCGCGAGACGCGATATGGCAGCCGCTGTTCGGCGATGCCGAGCGCCCACTTGAAGATCTTCTGTTTCGAGGCCGGCTGCACGGCGACACTGTCGAGAATCGTGGTGCGCATTTTCTCGAAGAGGCGCGGTACGGCCGCGAAGAGGTCGGGCCTGATTTCGCGAAGGTTGTCGCCGACTTTGACGACGCTCTCGGCGTACGCAATGGTGCAGCCGCGGTAGAAGTAGGTGTAGTCGCCCGTCCGCTCGAGGATGTGCGAGAGCGGCAGGATGGAGAGGCCGACCTGGCCGGTCCCGATCGGGAGGACCGTCGACGTCGCCACCACGTTGCTGGTGATGTTTCCGTGCGTGAGCATGGCGCCCTTCGGATTGCCGGTCGTCCCCGAGGTGTAGACGAGCGTGGCCAGATCATCGGGCTTCGGCCTGGCTCGCGTTTCGTCGAACCACCTCCGCGCGGCGGCATCGTCGGCGTTGCGCCCGCTCTCGACGACTTGCGCGAAGCTGAGGACACCCTGCGGCAGTTTCGGCGGCGGATCGCAGACGATGACGTTGTGAATGTGCGGACAGTGGTCGCGAATCCCGGCCACTTTCTTCATCTGCTCTTCGTTCGAGCAGACCACGGCCACGGACGCTGAATCATTCAGGATGTACTCGATCTGCCAGCCGAGAAGCGTCGGGTAAACGGGAACGGTGACTGCCGCGCTGGCGAGGACGGCGAAATCGGCCATGGCCCACTCCGGCCGGTTCTCGGAAAGGATGGCCACGCGGTCGCCGGCCTTCAGCCCGAGGAGGCGCAGGCCGATGGCGAAGTAGCGGACGGTGTCGCGGAACTCGGCGACGCTGGTGTCGCCCCATTTCCCGTTACGTTTGTATTTCATCGCCGCTGGACGATCCAGCGAGCAGGTGACGGTGTAGATGTCGTTGAGAGTCCTGATCTCCATCCGCGCAGCCCCCTGTGTTTTGTGGAGTAAGCGCGGATCATACTTGATGCATCACGCCACCTTGAGCCACCGCCACAGTTCGGGAATCGTCGGCCGCTTTCCGTACGAGAGAATCCCGACGCGGAAGATCTTCGCGGTGACGTAGAAGAAGACCGCGATCGTGACGAGCGAGACGGCGATCGAGGTGAGCACGTGCCATACAGGCGGCTCGGAGACGAGCGTCCGGACGAACATCGTGATCGGCCCGTAGACCGGCATCAGCGACAGTGCTACGGCAAACGACGAATCGGGATTGGTGATGATCGCGAACATGACGAACCACGGCACCATCATCAGCATCTGGATCGGCGCGACGAGCTGCTGCGCTTCTTTGTCCGTGTTGCAGGCGGCGCCCGCGATGGCGTAGACGCAGACGAAGGTAAGGTAGCCGAGGATGAAGAAGAGCGCGAAGTAGACGAAGACCATCGGCCGGAGAAACTGCGAGACGTTGAAGCCGGCCGTCATCGCGGTCGCCGCCCCGAACGCGCCGACGGCGGCGATGAGCGTGAGCCAGACGCCGACCTGCGTCAGTCCGACCGCGGCAACGCCGAGAATCTTGCCGGTGAGCAGTTCCCGCGGCGTCATCGAGGAGACGAGCACTTCGACGATCCGTTCGCTCTTTTCCTGCACGATGCCGCGCATCGTTTCCAGACCGTAGATGAACGACGGGATGATCAACAGTGCCGCGAAGATGAACCCGACGATGAAGTTTGCCTCGCTCCCCTTTTTCTGTTCGCCGCTCCGCGACATCTGGACGCTGTCGATCGGCACTTCACGCGTCAAAGTATCGACCATCGCCGGATCGATGCCGCGCGCGGAAAGACGCTGCCGCTGGATGGCGTTGTTCGCCACTGATCCGAGTCGCTCCTGCGCGAAGAGGTCGGTGGAAGAGCGGCTGTAGTACGTCATCTTGGCGTCGTTGCCGTCGAAGGCATTGGCCGGAATGAGCAGGACTGCGTCCAATCGCTTCCCGGAGTCTTTGTCGGCGTTGAGGCGATCGAGGTATGGCTTCGCCGGCGCGCGAAGATCCGCCTGCCCTGACGCCGCGACATACTCGACATCGATCGACTGCGGCAACTCCCCTCGGCTGCGCCCGGAAAGTGCCTTTTGGGGATCGGGCGCGGCCGGTTCAATGTGATGCGCGAACGAGCTTTGCAGCGCTCCTGTCCCATCGATGACGGCGACTTTCTTGCCGCCCAGCCCTTTCGCGACCATGAGTCCCGGCACGATGAACAGCGCGGCCATGAGCACGGGAAAGAAGAGCGTCATGAAGATGAACATCTTTTTCCGCACGGCCTGCAGGTACTCGCGCTTGATCACTGCGAACATTTTGTTCATCGATTGGCCTCCATGGTCTCGGCGCCGACCTGCTCGATGAAGATCTCTTCGAGCGACGGCGCAGCCAGCTCGAACCTGCGGATGCGAAGCTTGCCGATCGTTGCCTCGAGAATCTGCTGCGGATCCGCGCCCTCCACGAGGCTGATCTCGGCGCCGTTCGGCACGATCGTGGCGCGTTTCACCTGCGGAAGCTGCTCGAGGAATCCACCGTCGCCTTCGTAGTCGATGTGCAACGTATTTTTGCCGAAGGAGTCGCGGACGGCGTCGAGCGCACCGGAGAGAACGACTTTCCCCTTGTGCACCAGGATGATCTCGTCCGCCATCCTCTCCGCCTCAGCCATCATGTGCGTGGAAAGCAGGATGGTCCTCCCCTCGTCCTTCAACTCCCGAAGGAGGTTGCGAACGAGAAGCATGTTGACGGGATCGAGACCCGACTGCGGCTCGTCGAGAATGATGAGCTCGGGATCGTGCAGCAAGGTTCCGATGAGCTGGACCTTCTGCTGGTTCCCCTTCGACAACTCCTCGACCTTCGCGTCGCGCTTTTCCCAAAGCTCAAACCGTTTGAGCCAGCGGTCCGCGTCGGAGACGACGGAGCTGCCGCGCTTGCCTTTGATCTCGGCAAGAAACAGCAGATGCTCCTTCACCTTCATCTGCCGGTAGAGCCCGCGCTCTTCCGGCAGATAGCCGATGCGGTCACGCGCGTCACGATCACTGCCGAGCCACTCGATCGACCCGGCGTCAGGAAAGAAAACCCCGGTAATCATCCGGATCGTGGTCGTCTTCCCCGCGCCGTTCCTGCCGAGCAACCCCGTAATCGTGCCGCGCTGGACGGTGAACGAGACTCCGTCCACCGCCCGCACAGCGCCAAACGTCTTCACCACATCCCGAACCGACAATACGACCGACATGCGCACGCTCCCCGATTAGCCGGCGTATTGTAAGGGTGGCGCTCAGGGTTTGGGGAAGGTCGGCTCGTCGAGCGGACGCAGAATTCTGCCAATCTGCCTTACGATCTGCTGAATTCTGCCGAATATGCTGTCCGGCGTTGCCGTTCGATTTGTGGCGGCTGACGCTGCCCCAGTTGATAGAGCGATGAGAAGAACAGCAGTGGCGATCCTGATTCCTGAACGTGCAGACATACACCCTCCGTCGAGTTAAGAACTCGGTTTATTGGAGGGCGCCCTCCTACAGGAGTGTCTGGCGCCGAGATTTCCCTACCCACGACCGACGTTTTTAGTCTGTCTTCAGGAAAAGTCGTAGGCCTGCGGTCTCGCCTGAGTTCGCTTTGACTCCGACAGAAAGGCCAATCTCAGATCCGAAACCAGTGCCGGCGTTGCGGCTCCTGCGATCGCCGCTTCACGGAGATGGGTGATGGCGGTCAGAGCAGCGACGGACGATGTCAGCTCTGACTTTTCGAAGTAGACAATCGCCTCTCGACACGCCTCCGCAATGCCGGCAGTCTTGCCCGTGGCGAGAAGGGTGTCCGCGACATCAAGCGCCACGAGCGCCACTTCGTTTGCCATTCCGAGTTCTTCGAACTCGGTACGCAGCTCAGTAAACATCGAAAGTGCTACGCGGTACTGCTGCTGGGCAAGGAAGATTCTGGCAAGAGTCCAACGAGCCTTCGCGCGGAACGACATCATCCCCGCCGCTTCGAACGCCATGATGGACTGCGTGAAACAGTGGATAGCCGCGTCCACTTCGCCTAACTCGCGGTGACAGATCGCTGCATTCTGAAGGGCAGATGCACGCCATCGAGGAGCAATCGTCTCCTGAGTAGCGATATCGAGATGAATCGGGATGGCCTCCGCGAACCGTCCCGCACTGTAAAGAGTGATGCCTTCCGCGAGACGAGCGGCGTAATAGCGTTCTTTGTCGCCGAAGTCACGGAACACGCCGGCGGCGGCCGCAATGACTGGTAGCGCGTCATCGAGACGGTCCATCGCGCGATAGAGCATTGCCCGCACGATGTTGACTCTGCCGATCTCATGATCCGCAATCAAGACGCGCTTGAATTCCGACTCGGCAGTCGCAAGTGCGGCCAGTGCGCTCATGTACACACCGGTATACATCAAGGCGTATCCGTGTTCGTACCATGCGTTGCCGCGCAAACGGACGGTATCCTCGGTGCTCGAGCTACTGCGCAGGTGTCCGGTGATGTCCACCGCCAACCGCGTGATCTCCACAGCATCCGAAGGCATCACGTCGATCGCACGATCCGTGGCCGCGATCAGCTTCCTAACCACTCCTGCGGTGCGCCACTCCGGATGTTCGGCCAGGCGTCGCGACCATGTCTCGCGTGATCCGGTCAGCAGTTGTTTGACGTAGACCTCGGCGACGGCGTCTTCGTCGGCCATCGTTTGCTGCATGTTGCGAAGGAACGCCAGCGTGTCGGGGTAGGGCGCTGTCGAGAACGATTCGGAGCTCCAGACGTCGGGCTGCTTCAGGAGGCCTGCTGTCTGGCGGATCGAGCTGAGCGTCTGCTTGCAGAGCGAACAACCGGCCAGGTGGCGGTCGCGCGTGGCGGAATCGATCGGCTCCGCGAGGAAACCGGCGAGCACTTCTTCGTCGTAATGCTGTTCGATCATCATCGCTTCACCGCCGTGATGCTGAGGTAGATCTCCCGGACCCGTTTCAGACAGTTGTGGATCAGCTTCTCCGCGTAGCGCGACGTCGTATCGAGCGACGCTGCGACATCATTCGCCGAGCGGCCTTCGTAATAGTGGAGATAAAGCGTTTCGCGGCAGCGCGGCTGGAGATAGCCGAGGGCTTGCTGCATCGTGATGATCATGGCCAGTTTGTCTGCGAGCCCGTTCGACGACGGATCGGTGTGATCGTCGAAATCGTCCGGCAGCGGTTCGGTGCGTCCCTGCCCGCGCCAGTAGTGTCGGCTCGCGTTGCACATCGCGGCGACCAGCCAAGCCCGCGTGTTCTCTACTTTCGTGGTCGTAGTCATATAAGACACGAACACTTCCTGGATGAGGCTTTCCGCGTCCTGTTCGGGGATGCGGAACTTGCGGCAGCCGACGTGGAGCAGAAGCGGGCGGTGCCGAACGTAGAGCTCGCCGATCTCTTCAGGTTCCGGATCTGGCACAGGCGCAAGCGGCGGCAGAACAGCTTCCACCTCCGCGGCGGGCATGGCCAAGGGGGCGCCTATCAGCGTTTCCAGCACGTTCGGATCAAGCACGACTTGCCGTCCTCTTCCTCTCTCTCGGAAGTGCGAGTCGATAATTATGGACGCGATGCGGGGACCATACCATGAGATTTGAAAAGTACAGCTTTCCTTTGGGACGTCAATTTATTCGAACGGGGGAACTCGTCTGGAAGTGCGCGCATCATACCCGATTAGTAGCGGAAAGGTGTCGGTGATTTTTGACGGACAGTACAGGTGTGATTCCGCCGAGGAGCCGCCGTACTGATGCTATCCTCCGCCGTCGCAAACGCCGCCCACAGAAGGTAAGTCGATGAATTCAGAACAGATCGCCCGCAGCGTCGATCAGATTTGGGACGCTTCGATCGTTCCCACTCTCCAGCGCTACATCAAGATCGCCAACCAATCCCCTCTTTTCGATCCCGACTGGAAGCAGAACGGGCACATGCACGAAGCCGTCGCTCTGGCGAAGTCGTGGGTGGAAGAGCAGCAGATCGAGGGTCTGCGCATCGAAACGCACGAATTGAAGGGGCGTACACCGCTGATCTTCATCGAAGTCGATGGCGACGATTCGTCGACGGTGCTGATGTACGGCCATCTCGACAAGCAACCCGCCATGGTCGGCTGGGACGCCGGCCTCGGGCCATGGACTCCGGTCCTGCGTGACGGCAAACTGTTCGGACGCGGTGGTGCCGACGACGGCTACGCGATTTTCGCGGCCGTCTCCGCCATCCGCGCGATGAAGGCGCAGAACACGCCCCATTCCCGCATCGTGGTCATCATCGAGTGCTGCGAAGAGAGCGGATCGATCGATCTGCCCGCATAC
>JBAVBF010000837.1:0-10349 GCA_049586115.1 Thermoanaerobaculia bacterium
TTGCAAAGATCAACTTCCTATCGAGCATTCATCTCTCCTGGTTTGGATTCGCGAAACGGGTCAGATCAGGTCTGCCAGCGTACCTTGCGCGCGGCGGAAGAAAAGCAGTCCGCCGGTGAACGTCGCAGTAGCGACAGCTAGAAGAAATACGATCGACCCGGCTGCAGGTAACGAGGCCGACAGCATTGCGCTGCGAAACAAACCGAGCAAGGGCGTCATCGGATTCCAGATGAAGATGCGCTCGAAGCGGCCGGCGACGGGATAGAGGATAGGGCTGAGATAAAAGACGACCGAGAGTACGAACGCGAGAATCGGCGTCAGGTCGCGGAAGAACACGTACGTCGCGGCGAGTATCCAGCCGAGGCCGACCTGCACCGCAAACTGCACCACGAGCACGAACGGCAAAAGCCATACGAGACGCAGCGGCATCCCGCGCAGAAGGCAAAAGGCTCCGAAGAGAACGAGCGCGATCGACTCGAAAATCATCGCTGACGCGTTCGGTACGATGATGAGCAGTTCGCTGCGAAACGCCAGCCGGCGCACCATCGGCGCGTTGTCAACGATGCTGGTCGCGGACCGCATCAGCCCTTCGTTGATGCCGAGCCACGGCAGGAGCCCGGCGATGAGAAAGTCGATGTAGTGGTCGCTTTGCCCCCCCGGCCGGCGGAACATATAGGTGAATACGAACCAATAGAGAATGACGAGACTGAGCGGCTGAAGCACGGCCCAGACGACGCCGAGGGCGGAGCCGGTGAAGCGCGCGTGGAAGTCTCTTCGGATGAGTTCGCGGAGGAGGTGAAGGTTTCTGTGCGTTTTCGGACCTTCTCGACTTGACAGATGACCGTCGAGTCCGTAGATTGCTCCGAAGTTTATGGTGCGTATCCCATAAAAGTCAACGAAACCCGCATGAATAAGCCAGCACAGCTCGAACTCGTCGGCCGCAAAATCCGGCAGCTTCGTCGTCAGCGCAAGCTGACACAAGTCGAACTTGCCGACCGTATCGGCGTTCATCAGTCCGACCTCTCCCGCATGGAACAGGGCGAGTACAAAGTCGGCCTCGACACCCTTCTGAAGATCCTGGCGACGTTCGATCTGAGCATCGGCGACTTCTTCGATGAAAGCGCGCGCAGCGAGTCGGTGGTGCAGAAGTACCGAAGCCTCAGCCCGACGGCGCAGAAAGAAGTCGAGAGCTTCATCGAGTTCAAGCGCGCGCAGGAAGAAGATGGTTCCTGGGATTCAGACAGTGGGGAGAGCGAGGGTGACGATGTCTGAAGCTACAATGTCTGAAATGACGATGACCAGCCGCATCGAGCAGCTGCGCCAGCAGGCTCTCGAGCAAGTCCGTTCCGAAAATTTCGACGAGGCGCTCGCGCTGTACGACGAAGCCCTCGGCCTGGCCGATGACGAAGAAGCCCGCGAGCTAATCACGATCAACAAGGGCCACGCCCTCATCGCGGCCGAGCGCACCGGCCCCGAAGTCAAAGCGCTTCCGATGATCCTGATGCGCCGCCGCAACGCGCATCACACGTTCCTCTCCGCGTACGCGCTGATGTTCACGAATCGACTCGCGAACGAGTTGAAACGCGCCATCTTCTATGGACAGATCGCGCTCGAGGCGGCGGTCGAGGCCCGGCAGACGTTGTGGCAGGTCGCGGTCCTGAACGAGTTGGGCATCGTGTACGAAACCGACTCCCAATTCGCAAAAGCGATGCAGTCGTTCAGCGAAGCCCTTGCGTGTCTCGATGAGCACGGCGTAGACGATCCGGCCGCGCAGTCGTTCAGCCGCGTCGCGATCATCACGAACCTCGGCGACAGCACGCTGCTGTCGGGCGATAGCAAAGAAGGTCTTCGCCTCATTCACAGCGTGATCGATCAGATCGCCACGCCACACGCAAAGTCCGACGCGTATGGAAATCTCTCGTATGGCTACCTCGATCTCGACGACTTCGAAAGAGCGCGCAGCTACGGCGAGCAGGCTCTCGAGTTTGCGTGTGAGGAACGTCAGATTCGCAACGCTCATTACCTGATCGGCGAAGCGGCTTACAAAGCCGGTGACGTCGATGCGGCGGAAGAACATTTCGAAGAACTAGCAAAGTTTTATCCGCAGTTTCGTCATCTGAAGAGTCTTCTTTTCGCGATCGACCTTCGGTCGATGATCAACCTAAAACTATGAAACGTCTTCTAGTCTCTCTCGCCATCTCGTTGCTTTCAGCCGGCGCGTTTGCCCAGGTTGCCGACCGCGATGTGCTCGTGACGCCCGAGGGGATCGTCTACACGATCGAGCAGCAGACTCCGGCAGAATCATCGGGAGTCGCAGCGACCAGCGTCCTCCAGCTCTCGATTCAGAACGGCGCGGCGGAAACGCAGCACGTACTCGTCCCGGATTCGTTGACGGCCGGATTCCACTCCGATGGCGCTCTCGCGTACGACAGTTCTTCGAAGACGCTCTTTCTCATCTGGACCCACATGCCGAACGGCATGTCGAGTGAACTGCTCCTCGCCGCGTATCGCGACGGCAAGTGGCAGCCCGCCATTTCGATCGACAGCCAGGCATATGAAAATCACCTGAACCTTCGGCTCGGCATCACCCGCCGCGTTTCGCAGCTTCAGAAGGATGGCACCTACGCCGACGTACCGGCGTTGATTCTCCACGCTCTCTGGTGGGATAGCAGCGGACGCGGCGAAGAAGCGAAACACGCGATGCTGCCGATTGAGAACGGTGCGTTGTCGCCGGCTTCCGTCGAAATCCATTCGCTCGAACAGTTCGTCGGTTCCGGGGAAAGCGCCAACACCGTCGATCCGAACTTCAATGCCGAAATCCTCCGCCATCCGGCCATCGTCAGCTCGCCGATGCAGAGCTCTGTCGATGTCGTATTCGGCGACACGCAAAAGAACACGATTCACAAGGTCACGCTGCATCCGATCGCCGAGCACCGGATTCATATCCCGGTGGGAATCGGCGGCGGAAGCGGAGGAAGCGGCCCCAAGGCTCTCGACGTAACCGCGCCGGCCAGCTTCACCGCTGATTGGCATGGACCAATTACAGTTATCGAACGCGGCGACCGGCTCGTCTTCGCGAATGCAACCGACAAAGCGCTGAACTACCTGACGTACTCCGATGGAGCGTGGACCGAGGTCAAGTCGATCACGCTGAGCAGCAAGCTGACCGTCGAGACCGCACTTGCCGCCGTCGACAAGATGGTGAGCTCGCAGTAAACAGAAATCATCGCCCAACCCACCGAGAGCCGGCGAATTCGCCGGCTCTTTTCTTTTGTGACCAGCGCGCGTCAGTTTGCCGGCTTCTCGATCCGCTTGTGCGTTTCGGGCACGATCATCATCGCGGCGGAGCCGTACCAGGGAGTCAGTTCGTAGGCGAAGACTCCTGCTTTCACTGCCGGATCGAGGATCACGAGCTTCTCGGCTTCTTCGACGGTCGGGACATTGAAGATGTACAGGCCGCGCCAGGACCGCTCGTTCTTGCCGAAGGGGCCTGCGACGACGAGCTTCCCTTCCTTCGCCAGCCGTCCGATGTTGGCAAAGTGACCGGCGAAGACGTCCTCGCGATCCTTCCCCACAACCTTCGCATCGTTCGGCCCTGTTTTCAGGATGCAGAGGACATAGGTCTTCATGCCGCGTTCATCGGCGCCGAGTCTTCTGGCGAGCTCCGGATCGAACGACGGCGGCTTCCCGGAAGCCGGCTCCTGCGCGATGGCAACCGTTGCAGGAAGGCAGACGAAGAAGAGGATCAGCAATGCGTGCCTATGTTTCATTCGTGATCGGCTCCATTGAGCAGCGTCAGTGCGCGTCGGCGTTCACGTTGCAGAGGAGCTCGGCCTGTTGCCGCAGCAACCTGCGCCCCTCCGCATCCGTGGCGTCGTACATTTCGCAGAAGTGCGCGATCTCCGCCGTGGGCGTGCCGGAGGGAAGAGTCACACCGTCTTCCGGCTGGTCGGGATCGAAGACCAGAATCTCTTCCCACGTGCTGTCCCGCTTCACCAGCTGCGTGTAGACGGCAATGATCGCTCGCGGAGTTCCGGTGTTGCGCCGCGAGTATCCGTCCTTGGTCTTCTTCCACGTTCGCCGGCCTACTTCCTCGATCATGCGCATGAACTCGTCGAGCGATTCACGGGCGGTCTCGCTAACGTCGATGAACTGCAGCCGCGAGATGTAAGTCGGTCGCGGATTGATGGCCACCACACGGCATCCTCGGACGATTCCGCTCAGCTCGATCTTCAGGTTCCGGAAGCGCAGCGTGAACCAGACACGATCATCCGGCTTGGTGGCGGAGAATGACTGAACGCTCGCGCCCTTCTTCGAAATGTCGAGCAGGGTTCCCTGATGAGTGTTGACGCCGACGACGACCATCACGGTCAACTTCAGGCGCGCCTCGCTCCTGCGCTCCTTCGCGAGGCCCAATCTACGCAGCAGTTTTGTCATCGTGACGGCTCGGACCGGATTCTCGACAGTGTAAATCAGCGGCGCCGATTTTCCGCGAAACTCACTTCCCGTTTGCGCTCGGGGAGTCCGATACATAGAACATCGACGTGTTTCCGTCTCGATCTGTGAGGTTCACCAGCATTCGCTCGGACGCGATCACGTCGAGAATTCTGAATGTCCCGTTGCTCTCCGGTTCGACGGCCTTCACGAACCTGGCGGTGGTGCGGTCGCCGGGGCTCTCCGCGTAAATCTCGACGATCGTTCCGCTGCAGGCTTTGCCGTTGAGAGAGCCGAGTCCTCCGGGAACGCGTTCGTAGGATCCGAAGAGGATCGGGGCGGCGATGCCGCGATTGGCTGCCTCGTCGTCGTAGGCGCATGCACCCGCCTTGGCCGATGATGATTTACCGGTGCTCCGGGCGAGCGTACCGACCGAGATGAATTCGGCCTCGCTGATCCGATTCCTCGCGGGCCGCGCGCCGCCAGTTGGGTCGAAGAGGATGGCGGTACCGGAGACGTCGATGAGACGGTCATGCAGCAGGCTGTTGTCCGATGATCCCGCGCGGATGACGATGCCGTTCGTGGCGTGGATGACGGTCGTATTGCTGATGCGAGCTCTGGCTCCATGAGACTCGATCACGATCCCCGTGGCCCGACCGCCGCCGTCGACCTCGGATTGGTCGATCGACGATCCCGGCCCGTCGAGAATTATCGTTGCCACACCGGACGGTCCCGTGCTCCGCACGTTCAACTTCGTCGCCTTCAAGGCACCCGTCGCACGAATGGCTGTGCCTTCTGACTGCAGTGCGATCGACGAAATGGTCGTCTCCGCCGCGACTGTGAGCGCGTCTCCTTGTCCGGCCGCGTCCACCTCAAGATCAGGTTGTTGGGTATTGATAGGGCGGGGCCGGGCCGGATCGGACGCCATCCAGGCGACGCCGTCGAGCGACGTGCCCGGGTCGGTCAAGGCCGGCAACGGAGAGGCGCAGCGTATGGTCCACCGGCCGTTCCGCGTCGCGTTGGCCGGCAGGAAACGCATCGCGTTCGGACCGGCGATCGCATTCGCGTTGCGGATGAACTGCCGCAATGAACCCTGGCTGGTTCTGCCGATCATCACCTCTTCCACATCATCATCGTGATCGACGACGTTGAAGCTGAAACCAAATGACGCCGTTGGGCTGATCCCCGGATCGGTGGTGTCGACGCGCACGACATGCTTCGATGTCGACAACTTCCTCGGGTCGTCCGATTGCGCGGCCCAGCGTCCGCCGACGCACGGACCCGCATTCGTTCGCGATTCGCCGCCGCATTGCGCGCCCGCGGAGCCAAACGTCTGCTCGGCCCAGACCGAGTCTGTCGTCGCGCCCGCATTCAAGCCTCCGCCGGGCGCGATCGTCAGCGAGTCGGCGGCGATCCAGTAGACCGCGGGAGCGAGTCCGTCGAATGTGAATCGCCCGGACGCATCGGTACGCGTCTCACCAGCGCGAACGTCGTCGTCGTCCGGGATGCCGTTGCCGTCGTCGCGCCACGCGATCAGACGAACTGCCGCAAGTGGAGGCGCTGCGTCGATGTTGCCTTGCGCTCCACGATCTTCGGCGACGGTCCCGGTCAAGCCCGCGGCTGATCGGAAGTGAACCAATTTGGCCGGGAAACCGTCGAGCCCTCTGCCGCTGACGGCGGTGGCGCGCCAGTAGAAGTCGCCGTACGGAAGCGCGGACGGCCGCCACGACGTCTCGCGAAGTCCGGTCGCGCGCTCGACGAGTTGCGTGGCACCGGCGTCGCGATAAATCTCAATCGTGTACGTCGCGGCGTCGGGAACGCTCTTCCAGCCGAATCCGGAGCGCAGGGTTGCCTCCGCCGCCGGCTCCACAATCGCCGGCGCCGGCAACAGTTTCTGCGGAGGCTCGGGCGCCTTCCCCTGCTCGACCTCTGTCCCCATTCCGGCGCCGACCGCGACGCTCTTCCCGGCCGATGCTACGACCGACGAGCCGCCGTACACCATCACCTGCGCCTTCGCGTCGGAGGCCTTGCGGCTGCGCGTGGCCACCGGGCGGTCGCCCGTGGCGTTGTGACTGATCGACGTGCCGCCGATGACCACGTGAAGCTCCGCGGTCGCTTTCTTTTTCGGACGGCTGGTGAGGTCGATCTGTCCGTCGATGATCTCGATCGTTTCGGTGGCGGGGCGGCGCTGCGCCGGCCGCATCTCCTTGAGAAAGAGCAGCGAGTTCTCGGTCATGGTCAGGTGCGAGCCATCGTCGAATTGGAGGTCGGCAGAGGACTTCTCGTACGTCCTGAGGCCGTCGTTCTCCTTGAGCAGGTCGCCTTCGTGCGCCGTCGCCCACGGCTCCGGGTCCGGTTTGGCGTCGACGCGCCGGGCCACCTTGTCGACCAGCGCATTTCGCTTCGGCAGTTGCCGCGAGACGACGACGCGGATGCGCGAGCCCGGCTGCAGATGCTTTGTATCGTGGATTTGCGGGTTGAGCCGCAGGTTCTCCGTCCAGAGCGATGGAGAACCGAGGTAGTGAGTGGTGATGCCGATGAGCGTGTCGCCCGGGCGGACGGTGTACCAGGCCACGGTATCGCCTGCGCGCGGCGGTGGACCGTCGGATGTTTGGGCCGAGGCGGCGATGGCACTCAGAAAGAGAACGGCGGCGAGAGCGGCTATTTTTCGGTCAGGCATCGGCTTTCGATAACGAGATGGTTGGAACGTACATTGGATCGGCGTGCTTGGTATTCGTGCGCCGGACGATGTGCGTGCGTGGGTTGAGTTTGAATTTCTGCTCCGAGGTCATCCGGCGCATCAACGCCACCAGTTCCGCGGGGCGGGAGAGTCGTTCCGACGGATCCTTTGCCAGCATTCTCATCACGATTGTCTCCAGCAAGGTGGGAGTCAGAGGATTCGCCGCCGTCGTCGGCGGCGGCACATGACGGAGCGTTGCTTCGAGCGTCTCTTTCATGCTCGGGCGGTCGAACGGCGCGAATCCGGTCAGGCACTGATAGAGCGTGACGCCGGCGCTGAACATGTCTCCCGCCGGCAGCGAGCCGCGGCCGCCGATCAGCTCCGGCGCCATGTACCCGGGCGTGCCGAACACCATGCTGATGTCGGTGAGGGCGCTCAACAACTCCGCGATCCCGAAGTCGGTGACTTTGACCGTTCCGTCCCACGAGATGAGGATGTTCGCCGGCTTGATGTCGCGATGGATCACGTGAGCGCCGTGCGCCGCTTCCAGCGCCTGACCCAGCGCCAGGCCGACTGCCAGCGTCTGTTCGATCGAAAGCGGCCGGCCGTCGAGCTGACTGTCGAGACTGACGCCGTCGACGAACTCCATGGCGATGAATGCCGAATCGCCCGACTCCTCGACGTCGAAGACGGCCACCACATTCGAGTGATGGAACTGCGCGACCGTGACCGCTTCGCGCATCAACGACTCGACCAGGTTGCCCCGCTCTGGCGCCGGAACGTCATCGCCGAGGCGAATGGTCTTGAGCGCCACCGGCCGCTGGAGCTTCGGGTCCCAGCCGCGGAACACCGTTCCCATTCCGCCCTGCCCGACCACTTCGAGTACCTGGTAGCGTCCGAGAAAAACGTTCCCGAGCTCTTCCCGGTCGTGCACCCGTTTCTGCAGCAGATCGAGCGAGGAGCGTAGGCGATCGATGTCGCTGCCGTCGCCGGCCGGAACGAATCCCATCTCGCTCTGCGCGTTGAGCAGGTCGCGCAACGGACGGACCACGGCGAACCAGGCGGCGATCGATAACGCGGCCACGAGCAGGAGCGCGGCGATGACCGCGAAGAGCGATCTGCGCCGCAGGTTCTCCGCGATCGCTTCCGCCACCGTGGCCGGCTGCGTCGAGACCACGACCCACGGCGTTCCATCCACCGGCGCGTAGGCGCCCACCGCCACCACGCCGCCGGCCGCCGGAAAGCGTCCGGCGCCACGGATCCGTCCGGTGGCGGCGATGTTCAGCAACGACGGCGGGATGCTGGCCACGGCTGCCGGATTTCCGACGACCGCGTGCCGGCTCCGGTCGATCAAAACGCGCAGCGCCTGTTCGCCGAGCTCGGAGGAGTGGAGCGAGTCTTCAAGCGCGCGGGCATCGAAGATCGCCGTGACCTGCCCGCCATTCGTCAGCGGCCGAACGATCGACAGCCACGAGCCGCCATGGATCTCCAGAAGCTCGCGCTGCGGTTTCGCCAGAATGCCCTGGATGACCGAAGCAGCCGACTTTTTCTGGCCGCGAAAGATCTCCGCTCCGGCGGGATCGCAAAGGACTACCGCAACGAGATCGCCGCGCGATTGGAGAAGACTTCGTACCGTCGCTTTTGCCGCGGCCGAGGAAGGATCGTTCTCGACTTCCGGCGCCGAGGCGAGCGCATCGATCAACGTCTCCCACGCCGAGACGGTGCTGCTGATCCGCTCCGCACCGGTGTTCGCCGAGAGCGCGTGCGTCTGCAGCACCTGCGACGTCATGGCCTCGCGATTGAGATCGGCGAAGCGATACGAAACGAGCGCGAGAGGAATCAACCCCGCCGCCGTGAGCGCAATGATGATGCGTCCAAGGAAGCCAATCTGCAGCCGGCGGCGCGGCTTGCGTGAATCTCCGATACTCATCAGCCCGCCAATGGTATCGCCGCAAATAGAAACGCGGCCTTTTGGCCGCGTTTGAAGATATCGATTTTGGTGGAGCTGAACGGGATCGAACCGTCGACCTCCTGAATGCCATTCAGGCGCTCTCCCAATTGAGCTACAGCCCCATATCCAACGAACGATCTCGGGAAGGTACGGAAACTAACGCGAGTGGCGTTTCAAAATTTCCGTGGCGGTGGCGGATTCTAGCCGAGAATCCGCGCGGCACGATAGTTCTCACGGCACAGTCGGCGGAGGCTTGGGCAACCAAGCCGCCGGCCGCTGGCCGGGCAATTGCGTGGGCAGAATGACTTGAATCGCATCACGCGCGCGCTGCGGCATCGCAACTATCGCCTCTTCTTCGGCGGGCAATCGATCTCGCTGGTCGGTTCGTGGATCACGCGCATCGCCACGAGCTGGCTCGTCTACCGCCTCACCGGCTCCGAGCTCCTCCTCGGCATCGTCGGATTCGCGGGCCAGATTCCGATGCTGATCCTCTCGCCGTTCGCGGGCGTGCTCGTCGACCGGTGGGACCGGCATCGCATTCTGGTCGTCACGCAGATCCTGTCGGCGCTTCAATCCGCGGCGCTGGCCGTGCTGGCGCTGATGAACGTGATCACCGTGACCGAAGTGATCGTGCTGCAGCTGGTGCAGGGGGTGATCAACTCGTTCGATACGCCGGCGCGGCAGTCGTTCGTCGTGGAGATGGTGGAGGACCGCGACGATCTGCCGAACGCGATCGCGCTGAACTCGTCGATGATCAACGCTTCACGCATCATCGGGCCGTCGATCGGCGGGATTCTCATCGCCACGCTGGGCGAAGGGTGGTGCTTCGGCGCCGACGCGATCTCGTACATCGCCGTGATCGCGTCGCTGCTGGCCATGCGCCGCACGCGCGTGGCGCGAGCAGAGGTCGACACGCACATGCTCGAAGAGTTGCGCACCGGCTGGACGTACGTGTCGCGCTTCCCGCCGGTGCGCGCGCTGCTGCTCATCGTGGCGCTGGCAGGCCTCGCGGGAATGCCGTACGCGACGCTGATGCCGGTGATCGCCTCGAAGGTGCTGCACGGCGGACCGCACACGCTGGGCATCCTGATGACGGCGTCCGGCATCGGTGCGCTGGCTGGCACGCTCTACCTCGCCTCCCGCCACACGGTCGTCGGCCTCGGCAAAGTCATCGTGGCGGCATCGATCGGGCTGAGCGTCGGCTTGATCGCATTCTCGTTTTCGCGCTCGCTCTGGCTGTCGGTCGTGATCCTGCCGATCATCGGCGCCGGAATGATGTTGCAG
>JBAVBF010000838.1:0-5323 GCA_049586115.1 Thermoanaerobaculia bacterium
CCACAACGCGCGCGGATCGAGTTTCAGTACCTCGCCGATCGCGAGCTGGTCCTTGCGCAGCGTCGTTTTCTGATCCTCGTAGTGATTGAGGTCCGAGCTTGCCAGGATGCCGACCGGCTCGCCGGCCGCCGCGACCACCGCCGCGATGGCATGGCCGATCTCTTCGCAGTAGTCGTAGCGGTTCGCGCCGAGGCAGATCGGAACGAACGTGAAATCGCCCGCGAGTTGCTGGAGGAAGGGAAGCTGCACTTCAAGCGAATGCTCCCGCGCGTGCGCCCGCGAATCGTCGGCCAGCAGCTGCGACTTCTGCATCAGCGCGTCGGCGAGCGGCGTGTCGATCGAAACGCTGCCGAGCGGCGTCGTCCACTGACCGGAACGATTGATGGCGGCGAAGTGGCCGAAGCCGGTGTGATTCGGGCAGAGGATGATGAATCTGCGCGGCAGCTCGGCGGCCGCATAGAACGCCGCGGCCACGTGTCCGCTGTACATCAGTCCCGCGTGCGGCACGACCGCGCCGATGAAGCGCTCTTTCGATTCCGGCTCAGGATTCTCGGCCACGCAGGCGGCAACCTGGGCCGCCAGGCGCTCCGGCGTTCCCTCGTAGAACGTGCCGGCGACGGCGGGCGGGCGGATGTCCATCGCCATAACGTTATCGCATCCGGCCGCGCGGGCTCACTCCTTGCCTTTATAGTTGAGGCATGACCGAGATCCGCCGCGAAGGCAAACGGCGCGCAAAATTCAAGACCAACTTCGCGTTGGCGCGCCAGGTAGTCTGGAGCTGGCTGACCGATCCGGCCGTGCTGCTCTACCGCCGCGAGGCGCATGGACGGAAACGCGCGCGCGTCACGACAGTCGAATTTTTCCTTTTCCTTCGCGAAGTGACGCGCGAGTTCTACGACATCGAAGGAACCTCGCGCGCGGCATCTCTGGCGTACACCACGCTGCTCTCGCTCATCCCGCTGCTGGTCGCGTTCACGCAGGCGCTGCAGCGCTACTTCCGCAACCTCTTCCCGAACTCGCAGGCGCAGATCGACAACATCCTCAACAACGTCATTCCGTATCAGTCGCCGGTGATCTCGTACCACATCGCGAAATTCGCGGAGAACGCGCAGGCGGCGTCGACGTTCGGCGTGATCATTTTCATCGTCATCACCTTCCGGCTCTTCCTGGCCGTCGAGACCACCATCAATCAGATCTGGAAGGTGCGCAGCGTGCGAGGGTACCGGCCAAAAATCATCGCCTTCACGATGCTCTTTTTCTGGGGGCCGGTGCTGATGGCGATCTCCTTCACCACCACCAGCACACTCGAAAAGAACCGCTACCTGCGCGTGCTGTTTCAGCGGGACATCATTTTCACGATCGCGCCGGTGCTGGTGCTTTTCATCGCGTTCACGATGCTCTTCTGGCTCGTGCCGGCGACACGGGTGCGCTTCAGCTCCGCGGCCGTGGGCGCAATCGTGACGACGGCGCTCTTCACGCTGGTGCGATGGGGATTCGGCATCTACGCCGACCACCTTTTCCACGGACGCTTCAATCTGATCTACGGCGCTCTCGGCCTGGCGATCATCTTTCTCATCGCCATCCAGATCCTCTGGGTGGTCATCCTCCTCGGCGTCGAGATCAGTTTCGTCTACCAGAACCTTTACGGACTGTTGCGCGCCAGCGAGCAGCAGGTGCAGGACGAGCCGCGCTTCGATCTTTACTTCGCTCTGCGCGCCTTGGTCGAAATCGCCCGCCGCTTCGATCGCCGCGAAGAGGCGCCATCGTCGTATCGGCTCGCCGAACAGTTCGGGACGACCGATTCACAGATGCTGCGCATCCTTCGCAGGCTCGAAGACGGCCAGCTCGTCAAGGAGATCGGAGGCGACTGGGCCGGCTTCGTCCCAGGCTGCGATCCCGACCGCATCACCATCGAAGAGGTGGTCGCGCAGGTGGAGGGGTTGAAACGCGACGTCCCGGAGATTCACATGGAGGACGACGAGCGGACGCTGATCGGCGCCCTCTTCACGAAGCTCAGCACCTGCATGAACGATGCGCTCGATCACAACACGATCGGCCAGCTCGTTCGCGAGCTGTACGGAAACCGCGCACCGTCGCGCGCGGTCGATACGCCTGTCCATCCGCTGTCATGAAGTTTCGTCCCGGCGTCTTCGCATGCGCCGGATTCGCCGCGTCGTCTCGTACGCGACCGTCGTCGTCGTCACCCACACCGATCCGACCGTGACGCCGGCCAGCACGTCCGAAATCCAGGGGACGCCGAGGTAAACGCGGGAAAGCGCGACGGCGGCGACGAGCGTGTAGAGGAATGCGATGACCGCTGTTTTCGCCGGCCAGCTGTGGATCGAGCGGAAGGCGAGATAGGCGAGCGCGCCGAAGGCGACGGCAGAGCCGAGGGCATGTCCGCTCGGGAACGAATAGCCGTTTGCACGCCGCAGCATTTCGGCGGCGACCGGACGGGCGCGCGCAAAGTAGCGTTTCAACTCCAGGTCCAGCAGCCACCCGCCGGCGAACGTGATGCCGAGGTAAATCACCCAGCGCCAGCGGCGGCCGATGGCGAGAATGATTCCGATGATGGTCAGCAGTACCGCGAGTCCCACCGGACCGCCGATGATCGTCATGGCTGTAAAGAACATCGTCGCGCCGGACGTCCGCTCGCTCACCGCCCAGTCATGAATCGACCCGTCGATCCTCTGCAGTGACGCATTTTTACCGTGCACTTTCTCCGCGAGATCGAGAAAGGCATCGCCGGCCCATGCGGTGAAAAGCGTTCCGGCGATGAGGATCGCCACGACCGGCAGGTAATTCTTGAATCGCTGGTGCGCCGTCGAAACGATTCGCGTCACGCGCGCGCTGTGGGCGATCGCGCGCGCGAGCAATCGGCCGATGTGACGGACCGCCGGCAGCGCCGCGTAGACGACGGCCCAGAGGATCAGGAAGGTGGCGATGAACGCAAGAAACAACATGCCGGCGATTCGCTCAGCACGGAGGATGCCGACCGCTGCAATTTATCGCCCGTTCATCCAGGCGACGCAGCGCTTCAGACTCTCTTGCATCGCCACAGCATCGAGATGGATCGGCCGGCCGTGACCGGGAAGCACCCATTCGAAGCGATAGTCGAGCAGGCGCTCCATCGAGCGGATCTGCTCCTTCCACGAATACCAGCACGCACTGCGAAACGCGTAGAGATGTCCGAGGCGCTGGCTCCAGGCGAGATGATCGCCGGTGAAAAGATACGTATCGCGATCGAGAAAAACGGCGTGGCCTTTCGTGTGGCCGGGCGTCGGAATCATCAGCATGCCGCTGCCGAGATCGATCGGATCGCGTCCGGCCGGCTGCAGCTCGATCGATGCGGTGCGCGGATGGACGTCGTCGCGATGCAACACGCGCTCGCAGCCGAAACGCGCCGCGAAACGGGCGTGATCGGCGACGTCATCCTGATGCGTGAGCAGCATCCGCGACGCGCCGCCCATCGCCGCAATGTTCTTGACCAGCGGTCCCGAAAAGCGAGGCGAGTCGATGAGGATGTTTCCCTGCGGCCGGCGAATGAGGTAGCTGATCGCGCCGAACGACGACTCCGACGCGTAGCCGCAGCGGTAGACGTCGCCGTCGACCAACTCCGGCAGCGATGCCAGCGCCGGACGCATGTCGAGTTTCGTGATCGATCCGATCGACGCAGTCGGACACGAAATCAACGCCTTCTGGGCCGCAAGAAGTTCGTCTTCGCCTTCCGGCTGATGAAACACCGCCGATTGATCGCCGGTATCGCTGAAAACGGTCGGCGCAAAGATGCGGCAGGCGTCGCAATCGATGCAGGTGGAGTCGACATAGAAATCGCCGGGAACGTTCTCGGGAAGCCGCTGCGCCAGAGTTGCCACGCGGTGCAAAACGGCGCTCCGGGATGACAAATGCCACGGTCCGCGTTACAAGCGCGGCATGTTCGACAACCTGCAGGACAAGATGGATCGGGTCTTCAAGACCCTGCGCGGCGAGGCGGCCCTCAACGAGTGGCACATCGACAACGCGCTGAAGGAAATCCGCGTCGCGCTGCTCGAGGCCGACGTTCATTTCAAAGTCGTCAAAGAGTTCACCAACCGCGTCCGCGAAAAAGCGGTCGGCCAGGATGTTCTGACCGCGTTCTCGCCCGCGCAACAGGTCACGAAAGTCGTCCGCGACGAGTTGCAGGATCTCCTCGGCGGCAACGAAGTCGGCCTCGCGCTGGTCGGCTCGCCCGCGGTGGTGATGATGGTCGGCCTCCAGGGCTCCGGCAAAACGACCACCTCGGGCAAGCTTGCGCTGCACCTCAAGAATCGCGGACGCCGTCCGCTGCTCGTGCCGTGCGACGTCTATCGCCCCGCTGCCATCGAGCAGCTCCGCATCGTGGCGAAGGGCGTGAACGTGCCGTTCTTCGAGATCGGCGAGGATCGCGATCCCCTCTCGATCGCGAAACGTGCCGTCACTGACGCCCGCACGCTGCTCTACGACACCGTCATCCTCGACACCGCTGGCCGCCTGCACATCGACGCCGAGCTGATGGCGGAGCTCGACACGATCAAGCGCGATACGCGTCCGAGCGAGATCCTCTTCGTCGCCGACGCGATGACCGGGCAGGACGCGGTCAAGTCCGCCAAAGAATTCGACGACCGTCTCGGCGTCACCGGCATTGTCCTGACGAAACTCGATGGCGATGCCCGCGGCGGTGCGGCACTCTCGATCAAGTCGGTCGTGAATCGCCCAATCAAGCTCGTCGGCGTCGGCGAAAAATACGCCGATCTCGACGTTTTCCATCCCGACCGGATGGCCTCGCGCATCCTCGGCATGGGCGACGTGCTCTCGCTCATCGAAAAGGTCGAGTCGGACATCGACCGCAAAGAAGCGGAGCGCCTCGCGCAGCGCGTCGCCAAGGACAAGTTCACGCTCGAAGACCTCCGCTCACAACTCCAGCAGGTCAAGAAAATGGGTCCGCTGTCGTCGCTGGTGAACATGCTCCCCGGCGCCGGTAAGATCAGCGAAGAGGACATCGACGAGAAAGCGATCGTGCGGATGCAAGCCATCCTCGACTCGATGACGAAAAAGGAACGCGAGTTCCCGCAGGTCATCGACGGCAAGCGCAAAAAACGCATCGCCAAAGGCTCCGGCACCTCGGTGCAGCAGATCAATCAGCTGCTGAAGCAGTACCTGCAGATGAAGAAGATGATGCGCAGCTTCTCCAAAGGCTTCGGAGCGCGGAAGTTCGGCAAGATGATGAAAGGGATGCCTCCGGGGTTGATGGGGTAGTCGGCGCTGTCATCCTGAGCCGCCGGAGCTTCTTCGGCTAAGGCGAAGT
>JBAVBF010000839.1:0-3114 GCA_049586115.1 Thermoanaerobaculia bacterium
CGTCGTGCCGTCGTCGGGCGGCACCGGCAACTACATCTTCGGCAGCGCCACGAAGCGCGCATTGCTGGAGCGCGAGGGCGTCGACGTCGATCAACTCGACGCGCTCGCGAAGGAGCACGTCCGCTTCATCGGTTCGAAGACGACGCACATCTTCTGCTTCCCGACCTGCCGCGATGCGAAACGGATTCAGGACCGGAACCGCATGCCCTTTCGCGATGCCGACGACGCGCTCGAAAGCGGATACCGTCCATGCCGTCACTGCCAGCCGGTGGCGGCATGAGCGCCTTTCTTGCCGAGGAGACTCGGTATGACGTGATGGTCGTCGGTTCATAAACGCAAACATTCGCCTTGACAGATGTGGCGTGCGGAACTATCTTCTCCTCACATTCGCGATTGCGAATGTGAGGAGGCCGCACATGACTGACATTCTCAAAGCCCACGTTTCCATCAACGTCCGCAACGTCGAGCGCAGCATCGATTTCTACCGGCGCATGCTCGGCATCGAGCCGTCGAAGGTTCGCACCGGGTACGCGAAGTTCGACGTGCTCAATCCGCCGCTGAATCTCGCGCTCAACGAAGTCCCCTCCCTCGATTCCGCCGGCGCGCTCTCGCACCTCGGACTCCAGGTCGCGTCGACCGACGACGTGCTGGCGATTCGGAGTCGCTGGGCCGAGGCGGGTCTCGTCACGCGCGATGAAATGAAGACCGACTGCTGCTACGCCACGCAGGACAAAACCTGGGTTCACGATCCCGACGGCAACGAATGGGAAGCGTTCGTGGTGCTGAAGGACAACCTGCCGGAGACCGCGGACGCGGCGGCATGCTGCAGCAATGGAGTTTGCACGACAGCGACGGCGTGAGCCAGGTTTCTGACCGGAGCGCTGGCGTCCCGCCGCCGAATAGGAGGCTTGCGCGAGCTTTGTGCTACCAGCGACTGTTGAGGGTTTGGCGGTTCGGCAGCGAGACGCAGCCGAGCCAGCCGGCGGGACGCAGCGCTCCGTCGTACCATCGCGCTGTGTTTTTGAATCGACCCGTAGCGATCCTGATTCTCGTTCTTTTCGCGTGCGCTGCCTGCGCGCGGCGCGAGACGCATCCGCCGGTCATCGTCATTTCAATCGATACGCTGCGCGCTGATCATGTTTCGGCGCGGACCACGCCGCACATCGATGCGCTGTCGCGCGATGGGGCGGTGTTCCGGAACGCGTGGTCGCACTCGCCGCTGACGTTGCCGTCGCATCTGTCGATGTTCACGGGGATGCTGCCGCCGGAGCATGGGGTGCGCGACAACGCCGGGTATCGGTTCGATCCAGCAACGCATCCGACGCTGGCGTCCGTGTTGCGCGCGAACGGATATCGGACGGGCGCGGCGGTGTCGGCGTATGTGCTGCGCGCGGCGACGGGCGTCGCGACAGGGTTCGACGACTATGACGATGCGATTGGAATCGTCGACGGGGCGCCGGTCGGAGCGCTGCAGCGTTCCGGCGATGTCACCGAGAAGATCGCCGAGCGATGGATTGCGGCGAAGAGCGAGAAGCCGTTCTTCTTTTTTCTGCATCTGTATGAGCCGCATACGCCGTATACGCCGACGTACGACGCGGACGTCGCGCACGCGGATGCGATTGTTGGAACGTTTCTCGACTTTCTGCGGCAGCGCGGTTTGTACGATCGCGCGGTGATCGTGCTGCTCTCCGATCATGGCGAAGGATTGATGGATCACGGCGAGCAGGAGCACGGCGTGCTGTTGTATCGCGAGTCGCTGCAGGTGCCGTTGATCGTGAAGCCGGCGGGCGCGCGGGAGCATCGCGAGGTCAATTCGCCGGTGGCGCTGATCGACGTCATGCCGACGGTTCTCGAACTGGCCGGTTGTCCGGCACCGCGTAGCCGAGGACGATCGCTGATGAGAGCGAATCCGGCGGCTCCGATCTACTCCGAGTCGCTGTACGCGCGCATTCACCTCGGCTGCGGCGAGTTGCGATCCATTGTCGATGGTGATCGGCATGTCATCGATGGTGCGCATGCCGAGGTGTATGACCTGGCGAAGGATCGTGCCGAAAAACACAACGTCATCGATCGCGAGCGGCGCGCGTATGCGAATGCGCGCGGCGCGATCGCGCAGGTGGGCGGCGCGTTCGTGACCCCGGACGCGATCGATGCCGAGGAGGCGAAGAAGCTGGCGGCGCTGGGGTATGTGAGTGGAGGGAGCGACAGCAACGCGCCATCACGCGATCCGCGCGAGTGCCTCGGCGATCTGGCGCAGCTGAAGGACATCGCGACGATGCGGCGGCAGGGGAGAGAAGCCGAAGCGATCGCGCGGCTCGCGTCGATGCTGGCGGCGAATCCGCGCTGGAGCGACATCCGCGACCAGCTCGGCGCCGCGTACGACGCTGCAGGCGACCATCTGCGCGCGGCGCGGCTGTACGAGGATGGGATTCGTGCCACGCCGCGGCTTGCGGGCGCGTTCGCCTTGTCGGCCGCGTCATCGTTGTTTGATGCGCATCGTTTCGACGAAGCGGCGGCGCATGCGTATGCCGCTGAGACCACGGAACCGGCCGGCGCTCATCTCCTCCTCGGCGAGATCGCGCTGGCGCGCAACGATCTTGCGGCGGCGGCGCGCGAACAGAGCCTCGCAGTGTCGTTTGACAACAGCCGAGGACATGCGCAGTTTCTCGCGGCGCGGATTGCGGCGGCACAACACGAGTTCGCGCGGGCGATCGAGCTGCTGAAAGCCGCCGATGACACCTGCCATCAGGACGGCGAGTCGTTGCCGCGGGGATTTCACTACGCCGCCGGCGACGCGTTAGCGCACCTCGGCCGGACTGCCGATGCCGAGCGCGAGTTCGCAGCGGAGATCGCGGCCGATCCCCACGATGTGCAGCCGTACGCTGATCTCGCATTGCTGCAGATCATGCGGCGCGATCGCGCGGCCGCGTTGCAGACCGTCGACCGGATGGCGGCCGCGAACCCGAGCCGCGACACCTACCGTTTTGCGGCCGAGAGCCTCGATCGATGGGGCGAGCATGAAGCCGCAGCGCGCTGGAGAGAAAAGGAAGAGTGAAGGGTGAAGGGTGAAGAGTGAAGAGTGAAGAGTGAAGAGTGAAGAGTGAAGAGTGAAGA
>JBAVBF010000840.1:0-12626 GCA_049586115.1 Thermoanaerobaculia bacterium
ATGCCCGGCATTGGGCCGTCGAAGAAGTCGCACCAGACGTGATGAAAGTCCCGGATGCTCCCGCGGAAGCCGGCGTGATCGCAGAGAAATTCGTAGAACTCGTAGAACGACACCGCGCCGCGCTCCATGTCGCGATACGCCCCCGGCTCTTCGAGCAGTTCGACCAATTCGTCGCGCGACATCGATGCATCCACGCAGATCGCCGCGAGCACGCGTTCATAGGCGAGCTTGATGACGGTGTTGCCGAGGTCGAAGAGGAACCAGGTGTCTTCCATCGCCGCTACATCCGGAAGACGCCGAACTTCGGGGCGTCAATCGACGCGTTGTACGCGATCGAAAGGGCGAGGCCGAGGTAGGTTCGGGTGTCGGCAGGATCGATGACGCCGTCGTCCCAGAGGCGGGCGGTCGAGTAATACGGCGAACCTTCCGTCTCGTACTTTTGCAGCACGGGATCGGCGATCGCGCGCTCCTCCTCGGCGCTGAACTCCTTGCCGGCGCGCGCGAGTTGATCGCGTTTCACGGTCGTCAGAACGCCGGCAGCCTGCTCGCCGCCCATCACGCTGATGCGCGCGTTCGGCCACATCCAGAGGAATCGCGGCGAGTAGGCGCGGCCGCACATGCCGTAATTTCCCGCGCCGAACGAGCCGCCGACGATGACCGTGAACTTCGGCACCGTCGAATTCGCGACCGCGTGCACCATCTTTGCGCCGTCCTTGGCGATCCCGCCCCGCTCGTACTCCTTGCCGACCATGAAGCCGGTGATGTTCTGCAGGAAGATCAGCGGGACGCGGCGCTGGTTGCACAGCTCGATGAAGTGCGTGGCCTTCAGCGCGCTCTCCGAAAAAAGAACGCCGTTGTTGGCGAGGATTCCGACCTTGTATCCGAAGATGCGCGCGAATCCCGTCACGATTGTCGGCGCGTAGCGCTCCTTGAATTCCTGGAACTTCGAGCCGTCGACGATCCGGGCGATGACTTCGCGCACGTCGTACGGTTTGCGGATGTCGCTGGGAATGACGCCGTACAGCTCTTTGGGATCGAACGCCGGCTCTTCCGGGTCGATGCGCGTTTCGGGCTCCTGTTTGCCGCCAGGCAGGTTCTCGACGATGTTGCGCACGATCGCGATCGCGTCGGCGTCATCCTCGGCGAAATGATCGGCGACGCCGCTGATCCTCGTGTGCACGTCCGCACCGCCCAAATCCTGGGCAGTAACTTCTTCCCCCGTCGCCGCTTTCACCAGCGGCGGTCCGGCGAGGAAGATCGTGCCGGTGTCTTTGACGATGACCGCTTCGTCGGACATCGCCGGCACGTATGCGCCGCCCGCCGTGCACGATCCCATCACCGCAGCGATCTGCGGAATCTCGCGCGCGGACATGACCGCCTGGTTGTAGAAAATCCGCCCGAAGTGTTCGCGATCGGGAAAGACCTCCGCCTGCAACGGAAGAAACGCGCCGCCCGAATCGACGAGGTAAATGCACGGCAAGTTGTTCTGCAGCGCGATTTCCTGCGCGCGCAGATGCTTCTTCACCGTCATCGGGAAGTACGTGCCGCCTTTGACCGTGGCGTCGTTGGCGATGATCAGGCATTCGCGTCCCTGAATCCGACCGACGCCGGTGATGATGCCGGCCGCGGGCGCGTCGTCGTCGTACATCCCGTTCGCGGCCAACGGCGAACATTCGAGGAACGGCGTATGCGGATCGAGCAGCGCGGCGATGCGCTCGCGCGGCGGCATTTTCCCCTGCTCTTTGTGCCGCGCGACGTACTTCGGACCGCCGCCCTGCCGCGCGATTTCAACGCGGCGATTCAGCTCATCGACGAGCGTCTGCAACGCCGCGGAGTTGCGGCGGAAGTCGTCGGATTTCGTGTCGAGGTGCGATTCAAGAGGTTCCATGCCGGCGCGCGCAGCCTACATGCGCGTGCCGGTGATTCGCAAGAAACGTCATCATCGAAGCGGGAAGCGCACCGAGAGCGTCGTCCCGCCTCCATCGATGCCCGTTATGTCCACCTCACCGCCGAGCAGGTGAGCGCGCTCTCGCATTCCGAGCAAGCCGATCGACAACGGTCCATGCTTTTCGTCGCCGGTGATTCCTCTCCCATTGTCCTTGACGCACAGAACGAACGTTCCAGCCTCCGCCGCTACGGTCACATCGACTGTCGTCGCTCTTGCATGGCGAAGAACGTTCGTAAGCGTTTCCTGAAATATCCGAAAGACTGCGATCGACTGCTCAGGACTCAAGTCGATGTCGTGATCGGGCAATTCGTAACGAATCGTGATTCCGGTACGGTCCTGGAACTGCTGCGCCTGCCACTCGATCGCCTCCTCCAATCCCAGAATGTCGAGGACGGCGGGGCGCAGGTCGGAAGCGATTCCCCGGACGATGTTCACCATCGAATCGATCAAACCAAACATGTTGGCCAACCTTGGTTTCAGTTCCGCGGCCGGCACTCTTGCTTCCGATTCGAGAAGCGATTTCTTGAAGCCTTCCAACTCCCAGCGCAAACTCGTGAGCGTCGCTCCTAACCCATCGTGAATTTCCCGCGCGATGCGGATCCCTTCCTCTTCCCTGGCGAAATGAAGCCGCGCGGAAAGGGCGCGCAACTGTTCGGTGGTCGCCATGAGCTTCTCTTCCGCATTCCTGCGGTCCTCGAGATCCGTCCCCGCTCCGTACCATCGGATGATGTTGCCATGCTCATCCAGCAGCGGAACGGTGCGGACCAGGAACCAGCGATACTCGCCGTCTGCGCGGCGCAGACGCATTTCATCCTCGGAGGGGCGGTTCGCGGCCAGATCGCGAAGCCACTTGTCGAGAACTCGCTGCATGTCCTCCGGGTGAACGATGCTGTTCGGGTTTTGCAACGCTCCGTCGATCGAGAGGCCAGTGAAGTCCAGCCATGGCTGATTCACGAAATCAACGACGCCATCGGGCCGAACGCTCCAGACCATGGTCGGAATGGTGTCGATATTCAGCCGAACGCGGTCGTCGGCCTGCTTTAGCGTGTCGGCGGCCAGCTTCCTGTCGGTGATGTCTTCCGCGATGCCGGCGAGGCGATAAACGCGGCCCGTTCCATCCCGGGTCGGGAAGCCGCGGTCCCGAATCCAGCGAATGGAACCGTCGGGCCTCACCAGCCGGTATTCAACATCAAATCCGTTCTCGCGATGTTTCTCCATTGCCTCAATGGCCGAGGAGCGGTCGTCGGGATGAATGGCCGCAAGAAACGCGTGCGGCTCCCGATACAACGTTTCACGCGACGCCTGCCAGACCACCTCGTACGCAGGACTTGCATAAATGACTTTGTCGGCGTCGAAATCGAAAAGCCAGAAAACTTCATGAATGTTCTCGGCGATCTGGCGAAACCGCTCTTCGCTCTCGGCCATTGCCGCTGTCCGTTGCAGGACAAGTTTGCTGAGGGTGCGATTCCAGCCGAGCAGCGCCGCGATGAGCAGGAGCGCAGAGATGGCCGCATAACAGACATAGACGAGAAAGGGCTCGTACTCAGAGATCGAAAACAACACCGGCGACGGCGATGACACGAATTCAGCGAAGACCATGAGAGATGACGTAATCAACGATCTCGGCATTGCTCTGGAAACCGGTCTTTGCCAACACATGCGTGCGATGCGTGCTTACGGTCTTGACGCTGAGATTCAGAGAGTGCGCGATCTCCGTAACGGACATGCCTGATCCAAGAAGGCGGAATACTTCCAATTCGCGATCGGAAAGGCGTTCGTGAGGCAGAACGGCCGCGCCTCCACGTACCAGATCGGCGGCGATCTTTTCGCCGATCTGCGCACTCACATAGGTTCCGCCGCGCGCGGTTCGCCGGAGCGCGGTCAGTAACTCCTCGGGGGCACTGTTCTTCTCGACATATCCCGACGCTCCGGCTCGCAATGACCGCACGGCAAATAAATCCTCGGAGTGCATGCTGAGAATGACCACCGGGAGCCGCGAAAACTCGCTTTTGATGTGCTTGAGCAGATCAAGCCCGCTGCGAGCGCCAAGGCTGAGATCGAGGATGACCACGTCGACGGCACAGGACCGCAAAACGGTGAGCAACTCGTCGCCCGACGCAGCCTCGCCCACAACGCTCATATCCCCGGCCTCAACGATCAGCTGCCGCAGTCCTTTTCGGACGACGGCGTGATCGTCGGCGATCGCGATTCGCATCATGCGGACGCCGCTCGCTGCAAATGCCGCATTATCGGGTTGTTGAGGATCCCGGTAGTCATTTTATGTTCCCTCGCGCACCAGCGCACAGGTGCGGAGCCGCACAACCAGCGCAACGGCGTTCTCGACGTCCTCGAACGTACAAGGCTTGGCCAGACAGACGGCTCCGCTCTCTTTCAGGAATCGATCCGTGTCGGCGTTGAAAATATCGCCGGTCACGAACAGAAACGACCGTTCGAACTGAGGATACCGCGTCGTAACCTCCCTGTAGAAAGCGGGTCCGTCGAGATCGGGCATTCTCATGTCGCTCACGATGATGTCATATACCCCCGTTCCGATCATCTGCAGGGCGCCTCGACTGGTGTCCGCAATGTGCACGTCATGGCCCTGAATGGAGAGAATCTCCGAGAATGCCATGGCCACGTCGGGATTGTCGTCTACAACGAGAATGCGCAATGACGATGCGGTTGGCGTCAGCGCAAGCGTATCGTTGGTGACCGGTTTCACCGTGCGATCGATCGGCAGACTGATGGCGAAGATCGTTCCCGCGCCGACCTCGCTGCTCACCGTGATGGTTCCATTGTGGGCAGTGATAATCCCATGACAGAGAGATAGCCCGAGCCCGGTGCCCTCTCCTGTTGGCTTGGTCGTAAAGAACGGGTCGAAGATCCGCGACCGGATTTCCGGCGGAATGCCTCCGCCGTTGTCCGTTATGTAAAGGAGTACATGTTCTCCGGCGGCGTCGATCGTCGAGCCAAGGGTCAGTACGCGCGGTACCGGACGCGTGCGAAGTGAGTATTGCGCATTGCTGACCAGGTTGATGACCACCCGTTCCAATTGCTGTGGATCGCCGGAAATAGCAGGCAGAGCCTCCGTGAGGTCCAATTTCACATCGACTTTATCCACTCTCAATCCATAGGAGAGAAGGTCCATCGCCGCCCGCACGACCTCATTGAGCGAAACGGGCACCCGGCGCGGTGGCTCGTGCCGCGCAAGAGCGAGAAAGTTCTTGACGATGTGCGAACAACTCTCCGCGGCCTGCAGGATCGTTTTAATCCGTTCCTGCTGCGAATCGTTCTGCAGCACTTTTTCGAGAATCGCTGCCTGATGCATGATCAGGCCGAGAGGATTATTCAGTTCGTGCGCAACACCTGCCAGCAGGGTTCCCAACGCCGCCAGCTTTTCGTTCTGATGAAGTTGTTCCCGCTGCGCTCTCGCCGTCGCGCGGCGGCCGGCCTCGCGCAGCTCGCGCTGAATGGCCGGGATCAGCAGTTTCAAACTTCCTTTCCCGAAGAAGTCGTGAGCGCCGGCCCTCATGGCGTCGACGGCCATATCGTCGTCCGCGCTGCCGGAAATCAGAATGAATGGGATGTCTTTGCCGGTCGCTTTCAATAGCTCGAGCGCGCTCATACCGGAAAATCGGGGCATCGAATAGTCGGAGAGGATCAGGTCCCACTCCTGGCTATCGAGTGCTGCCTCCATTTCCGTTGCGCTCTGTACGCGAAATGTACGCGCCGCATAACCGCCTCGCAGGAGTTCCAGTTCCAGAAGCTCGGCGTCAGCCGGATTGTCTTCCACGATGAGTACGCGAAGGTTGTCGGTCATGATATTCGGACCGGTCAAGGCGTTATCGGAGCGGACTCATTAAGCACCGTCCAGTAAAGACCAAGTTGCCGTGCCGCCTCTACAAACGTGTCGAAGTCGACCGGTTTGCGCACATAGCTGTTTGCGTGAAGATCGCCGGCCGCGATCAGATCGTCGTGTTCGGTCGACGTCGTCAGCACGACGACGGGGACGTATTGCGTACGGGCATCCTGGCGCACACGCTCCAGAACCTGAAGGCCGCTGAGCCGCGGCAGCTTGAGATCGAGCAGAATCACCACGGGTTGTTCGCGCGTATCCCGGCCGGCATGGCGGCCTTCACCGAACAGATAGTCCAAAGCCTCCACACCGTCGCGAGCCACGATCACCGTGTTGGTGATTCTGGCCTGATCGAAAGCCATGAGCGTGAGCTCCACATCATCCCGGTTGTCCTCGACTAGCAGAATCGGCTGTTGCTTCAAGATTTCCTCCCAGTGTGAAACAGAACATAGCTCCTCGGCCTTCGGTGCCTTGCGCGGAAACGACGCCGCCATGCCTTGTGATGATGCGTTTCACCGTGGCTAGGCCGATTCCCGTGCCTTCGAACTCATACTCGTCGTGCAGGCGCTGAAATGGGCTGAACAGTTTCTCGGCATAGGCCTCGTTGAAGCCGGCGCCGTTGTCGCGTACGAAGAAGACGGGCTCGCCTCCGATCGATTGGCGTCCCACTTCGATTCGTGCGTTCTCTTGTTTCCCCGTGAACTTCCACGCATTGCCGAGGAGATTCTCGAAGACGATGGCAAGGAGGTGCGCGTCCGCCGATGCCCGCAGCGAGGGTTCGATCGCGCAATGCACCGACCGGTCCGCATTGCGCTTTGCGAGTTCCGCGGCGACTTCCGAGGCGACGGCGGTAACGTCAACGTCGGTTCGCTCCAGCGACCGCCGCGTGACCTGCGACAGGCGAAGCATGTCGTCGATCAGCAGCGCCATTCGTTGCGTACCGGCGCGCACGCGTCCCAGAAAATGCATTCCGCGCTCATCGAGCGTCCGATTCCCATAGTCCGACAAAAGCGCCTTGCTGAAGCCGTCGATTGCGCGGAGCGGCGCGCGAAGATCGTGCGAGACGGAGTACGAGAACGCTTCCAGTTCCCGGTTCGCCGCGGCCAATTGGCGTCCCTGCTCTTCCAATTGCCGCGTGCGCGCTTCCAGCTCCTGCGTTCGATCGGCAACTCTCTCTTCCAGTTTCGCGCGCGCTTCCTCGATTTGCGCGTGTTGCCCCTCAATCTCGGTCAGCATCTGGTTGAAGGTAACAACGAGCTGCTCGATCTCCGCCGCGCTCTTCACCGTCGGCGCACGAACGGAGTAGTCCTTCCGGTCCGAGATCACCGCGGCAAGTGATGCGAGCTTGAGAATCGGCCGCGAAATGACACGCCGCGGTAATTGCGAGATGAGGACGGCAATCAACAGCGCCGGGATTGCTACCAAGGCGGTAATGACCGCGAACCGATGCCAGGTAATGGCGATGTCGCGAAGGTCGACGTGAACGAACAGCATTCCCAGCGGCCTGCCTTCCGAGACGATCGGGCGATACACGGTGATCTCCTGATCCTCGAGACGAGACGCAGCCGACGTCACCGCCAGGTCGCTGGGCGCGACGGGCCTTGCTCCCTGGCGGCCGTACAGTGCGAACACGCGCCCTTTGACGACGATGCCTGCCGAGATGACCGCCGGCCGCGTTTTCAGCGAGCTGAGAATGGCCGTGGCGGCTTGCACGTCGTTGAAATCGACTGCCGATGCAACATTGAATGCGATCAGATCGGCCACGGTTTCCAATCGCACGACGGAGCTGGTTCGCACTTCCTGCAATTGAAAGAAAAGGAGCGCGAGACTTGCAGCCAGCAGTGCCGCGCCGCTGCTGACGGCGCTCAGCCAGGCGAGTTGCCGACCGATCGAGAGCGACGACGACATCAGTGTCCCCCTCGATCGACTTGACCTTCACCGACGATGTGCGCCAGGTGAAGAAGCTGCGACGACGCTCTGAGCCCCTGCTGTTCCAGCACCGCTTTGTTGATGTTGAAGCGGATGTGGTTGTCCTCGGTGGTGACGAGGCCGATCATTCCGCCCTGTTCCGCGAATTGATCGAGATCGCTAACGGTAAGAATCGGAGCACGGCGCAGAACGGAAAGGATCTGCTGCAGGTTGCCGCGTTCCGATGTGCTGACGAAGACGAGATCGCAATGAAGTGCGTCTTCCACGCGTCCGATGGTTTTGACGAGAATGGCTCGTCCCTGTACGTTCTCGCTGCGCACCACGTCGTTCAGCGCCGGCCCGAATGGGTCCTTGCCGAGGATGCCGATGACAAACGGCGTCGTCGCATCGACACCTGCCGGCCAGCGGATGTACGTCGCGAATTTGTAGATGAATGCCGCCTTGACCTGATACTCGACACCCGTCGCGGCGGCGCTGATCCGCGCAACGCACAATCCCGCCGTGAGGAGCAGCGACCTGCGCCAGAGGAGTTTGCGCCGCATCAAATACCCCGGCCGAAACGGCTGACGAACTTGACGAATACGGCACGGCCAATTTCCGTGCGCGTGGCGATGGCGGTGAACTCGCCATGGCTTCCGCCGAGCAGATTCTGCCCGGTCACCGAGACTTCCATTCCGGGGCGAGGCTTCCAGCCGTAGCGCAGATCAACGGCCGAATACGCGGGAACGGCGGGATTGGAGCGGTCCGAGACGCGGCGCGCAATGACGTCGAATTCGCCTTGCCACGGAAGGTCGAGCGACGAACGCATGCGCCAGCTCTGTTTCGGATCGAGGCCCTCCTGCCCGAGGCTGGCGACGTCGTTGCTGCCGGGCCTCAAACGGAGATGCTCGCTCAGCCCGTCAAAGCCTCCGCTCAATCTCCAGCGCGGCGTCGCCTGATACGACGCCCACATCTCGACGCCGCGCGTCGTACCCTTCATCCCGTTCGCGAAAAAAATGGAGGTGCGGCTGGGGGCGATTTCCTGCGTCCGCAGGCGATCGTAGAAAGACTGAAAGGCCGTCACCGACAACGTGAACGACGATGCCGGTTGTCCGCGATATCCAACCTCGTAGACGTTCGCGATTTCGGAGACGACGTCGGGGCCGCCGGTCAGCAGAAAGGGCGCGCTGCCCGGGACGAACGTATCGCGGTCGAGGCGCGAAGGTGCGCGTACCGTGCGTGATGCGGCAGTCCAGAGCAGGTGATCGGCCGCAACACTCCACGCCAATCGAATGCTCGGAAGAAACTCGGTTCCGGTGTACTCGTTTTGCTCGCTTCTCGCGCCGAGAATCAGCCGCAGGCGCTTCGATAACGCGATCTCGTCCTGACCAAAAAGTGCGATCTGTTTTTGATTCACGCGCGCCGGCAGGAACGCGACATAGACGCTGTTGGTGACGTGATCCATGCCGTAGCGGTACTCCGCGCCCCACGCAATGCTGTGGATGCGAGCAATGCGCGCGGAGCTCATGAACTGCAGATCGAATGTATTCAGCCGGTCTGCGAATGTCGGCGGGACGACGCGCTCCGTGTGGTCGAAATAGCCCTGCACGACGAGCGCGGAACCATTGGCGAGACGCCGTTTCCAAAGTGCCGTCACGTTCGCACCCGAAAGTGAAATCGTGCCGAGGTCGAGCTGTATGTTGGAAACGGAGATCGTGCCGGGCAGCGGCTGACCTTCGGAACCTCGGTATGCGTTCGCGAGCAGCGTGAGCTGGTCCGATCCGCGCTCCCAATCGCCGCGAACTCCGGCCAGTCCCATGTGCTCCGAGTCGTCCTTTACCGTTCCGTTGGCAGTTTCGGTGTGATGGAGGCCGAAGTACTCGCCGTAGACGCGGTAGCGGGCGTCCGCGCCCGCCTCGCCGCCATACCGAAGTGCGGCGGTTTCCGCCGTCGTGCCGTCGCCCGCTGACAGGAGAGCGCCTTGGGTATTCTTCGCGGAACGCGTGATGATGTTGATCACGCCATTGACGGCGTTTACACCCCAGAGCGTTCCGCCAGGTCCGCTGATCACCTCGATGCGCTCGACATCCTCGAGCGGCACGTTTTGAACATCCCAGAACACGCCGGAAAAGAGCGGCGTGTACACCGATCGGCCATCGATCAAAACCAGAAGCTTGTTGGCGGCGGAGTTGATGAGACCGCGCGCGCTCACGGTGTACCCGCCTGCATTCACCTGCACGACGTCGAGCGTCGGAGCCAGACGCAGCGCTTCCGGAAGATTGGTGGCACCCGAACGGCGGATCTCATCGTTCGTGATTACGAAGATCGATGCGGCGGCACCCGACAACGGTTCCTCCCGCCGCGAAACGGAGGTGATCTCCAGATTCATCAGCGCCTTGAGATCGAGTTTGGCGAGCTCGCTCTCGGGTGGGGAGGTCGCGGACTGCTCCAACTGCGCGAACAGGGGGCGGGCGATCAGCGCGAAAAATAACGCGACACGCAACCACCTTGACCCCAGCCGCATCCTCACTCCTTCACATCGGGGAGACTTGACCGCTCCCTCGGCAGAGCATCAGCAGCAAGGAGCACTCATCCGCCGCTTGATGCCGGCTCCATTGCCAGCAGGCACTATGCGTTCCACGCCGAGGCCGTCGCGACAGACGGTGTCTGATCGTGGCATAGGAGGAATTCCGAAATTGGACGGCACCCCGTCTAGCGGTAGCGATGGCAACGAGGCAAACCGGGGCGCGGCAAGCGCACAGACGCGGCGCTCCAACGCGGCAATTTGAGGAGAGAAAGGCGCGGCGGCGGAAGGCCGCCGCGCAGGTTGAATTCGAAATCAGCGGCCGACGGTGAACTCGGCGCGGCAGCCGTGCGAAACCCAGATCCCTCGGCTGTTGTAACCCCATGTGCGGTTCAATACGCAATCGCGCCGACCGAGTTGTCGCGAAAGTGTCACGCCGTGCGTCGTGTCGGCCTCGCAGAAGCTCCGGTCGTCGCGGTCGGACTCGCACACGACGGTGCGGCGACGGTGCTCGCGTTCACGCTCCTCGCGCGCGACGAAAAAGTCGGCGCGGCAGCCGTTGGAAACCCACACCGCGTTGCGCCCTTCGCGCCCCCACGTCCGCCCTTCGATGCAGGCGTTGCGGCTCAACTGCCGGGAGAGCGAAACATGCCCCCAGCCCTCGAAGGCACAGACATGCCTGCGATTGTTCTCCGACTCGCAGCGGATTTCCAACGCCATGGCGACCGGGGCCATCAGGGAAATGAGAACGATCAGAACGCCCAGTGTTTTGCGGTTCATATGCAATCCTCCTTCGAAAGCGGGCTGATCATAAGAGCGGCTGCGCGCTCCGGCAAGTCAGACATTCACCGCGCGGCGAATGGCATCGACAGCCGCCGCGGTCGGCGTTCCCGGCAGAAAAATCTCGCGGATTCCGATCTCTTTCATCCTCGGGATGTCCTTCTCCGGAATGATGCCGCCCGCGAAGACGACGATGTCCTGCGCGCTCTCATCTTTCAGCAGCCGCATGATCTCGGGGAACAGAACGTTGTGCGCGCCGGAGAGAATCGACAGGCCGATGGCGTCGACGTCTTCCTGCACCGCGGCGGCGACGATCTGTTCCGGTGTTTGCCGCAGGCCCGTGTAGATCACTTCCATCCCCGCATCGCGCAGCGCGCGGGCGATGATTTTCGCGCCGCGATCGTGGCCGTCGAGGCCCGGCTTCGCGATCAGTACTCGAATTTTTCGGTCGCTCATGACTCTCCCTGTGGCTGCGGCGCGGCATCGCGGAACTTCGAGAGGATCACGATGTCGTGGTAGCTCCCCTCGCGATAGAAATCGCGGCGCAGACAACCCTCCTGCACGAATCCCAGTCCGTCCAGCACATGCTTCGCGCGATCGTTATAGTCGAAGACGTTGATGCGCAGCTTGCCGAGGTTCATCTCGTCGAAGGCGAAACGGACCAGGGTCTGGATGGAGTCGCCGCCGAAACCGCGATTCCACGCCGACGGTTCACCGATGAAAAGTCCGAACCACGCGGTCTGCGAGACCCAATCGATGTCGTGGATCGAGGCGTTGCCGATGTGCGTGCGGTCGTCGCGCCGCTCGATGGCGAAATGGCGCTCGGTCAGACTGGCGTGCATCGCCCCTTCGAGCCACTCGATCTCGTTCTGAAACGCGATCGGATAGCGCGTCTTCAGCGTGCGGACGATGTTCGGATCGTTGATCCAGCGATAGCAGCGCTCGGCATCGTCGCGCTCGAACGCGCGCAGGATCACGTGCTCGCCGGCAATCATGAATCGCCGCCGCGAAGTCTGCGGCCCGTTCTCGGCAAAATCGCGCTCGGTACGATTGGACATTCGGCGGCGATTATATTCACGCGAGGCTGCTCACCCGGCGAGCACGACCTTCGGCCGCACTTCGACCGGACCACCTTCACGCAGCACATTCACAACTTCCCCAATCGCGATCAGGCGATCCTCGGGATTGCCGAGCGCGAGGAGGTCGGCGACGCGAACGGGGACTGACGGCGTCATGATGATCGACTGGCCGCGCATCAGTTTTCCCTGCTGGCCCCAGTCGATGCGCAGCCTCGGCAACGGCAGTTCGACCTCGGACAGCGACTGGAACCACGGCGGCGACAACAACTCTGCAATCGGCGCATTTTCGAGCGTGTCGTACGGCAGCGCGTCGGAGATACGGAAGTTGCCGATGGCCGTGCGGCGCAGCTCTTTCAGATGCGCCGGAATGCCGGCGGCCGCGCCGAGGTCGTGCGCGAGCGAGCGGACGTACGTGCCGGCCGAGGAACGGATGCGAAAGCGCGCGGTCGATCCGGTCACGCTCACGATTTCGAATTCGTAGACGGTCACCGACTTCGGCGTGAGTGCAGCGACTTCGCCTTTGCGCGCCAG
>JBAVBF010000841.1:0-3276 GCA_049586115.1 Thermoanaerobaculia bacterium
GTGAACGATTCAGTCGCTTCAGACTGTCGTCGAGCGTCGGATCGTGGACGAGGGAGTCGAGACGTTGCGCCGTGTTGCGCAAATGTCCGGCGATCTCCTCGATCGGAAGATTGCGGATGCGTCCAGCGATGTCGCCGACTGCAGACAATGCGCCTTCCAATCCGCTCCCACCCGATGCCGCCGGAATGATTGGCGGCTCTGTCGTCGTGATCAATCGCCCCGTCCCCGGCGCGGCGACCGTATCCAGCGCCACGCCGCTCGATCCCGGCAGCACGAGGCTCGTCATCAGCGTCGCGCGCATTCCTTTCTGCACAAGTTTCCCGAGCGCGTCGTTCATCGTGGCGCGCAACTCTTCCTTTGTCGTCGATGGCGATACGCCGATTTCGAGTTTGCGCGGATCGATCTCGATCGTCACCGGCGTTTCCAATGACGCGGTGGCCGGCACGTAGCGCAGCCGCACTTCACGCACGTGTCCGACTTCGATGCCTTTCATCTGCACCGACGTTCCCGCCGTCAGGCCGTGCACCGGCCCGGGGAAGTACGTCACGTACGTCAGCTGCGGCCCGTCCGCCGCCGCCATGGCCATCCCCTCGGAATCGTAGAGATCGAAATGCGTTCCCTGCGCGGCTTCGTTGCCGGCCAGAACTTCCGGCGTGTAGAACGCCACCGGCGCATTGAGCAACGACGAGATCGACGCGCCTCCGGTCGACACTCCTCCGCCGCCGAGCGAAATCGAGAGTCCTCCCGCGCGCCAGAAGCGCGTGCTCTGCCGCACCTCATGCGCGAAACGCTTGACGATGAACGCGTGCACGTCAGTGATGCCGCGCTTCTCGTCGTACTCAGCGCCGAGGATGCGGCCGACGCGCATGCCTTCGAAGGTGACCGGGGAGCCGACCGCGATCGATCCGAGTCCATGCGCTTCGAGAATCACCGTCTTCCCATCCTCGGGGGCTGACAGCACCGGCGCGTACTCCTGGCCGGTGAAATCGCTCGTCGAATCGCCTTCGCCCGGCGCGATACCGACGTACGTGCCGGACAGCAACCCGCCCAAACCGCCGCCTTCGAGCGCCGGCTCCACGATCCAGAACCGCGTCCCTTTATTCAGCGCATGCTTCATCGACGCATCAAGCGAGATGCGCACGACCACCTGCCGCAGGTTCTGATCGATGGTGATCTTCTGAATGGTCCCGACCTTCGCGCCGCGGAATCGCACGGGACTGTAGCGATCGAGTCCGCGCGCGTCGGCGAAACGGACGGTGATGTCGCCGCCGCCGAAGAATCCGTAGCGCACGACCAGATAGCCGGCCAGGAAAATCGCCACCGCCGGAACGATCCAGATCCACGGCGACCACTTCGCCAGATGGACTTTCGCGTGCGGCGCCTCTTCGCCATCGGCACGCCGGATGGGATTCTCGTTCACGCCGTCTCCCCCGCTGTCTTCCACATCATCCGCGGCTCGAACAGGCGGACCGCCAGCATAATCAGCGCGATCACCGCGAACAGCGGCGTGGCGCCCGGCCCGGTCTCGATGTCGTCGATCCCTTTGAAGTCGACGATCGGCGCGGCGAGGGCAGCGATGAACGGGATGATCATCGGCCAGCGCGCCAGCCGGTGCAGCACGCGATACAAGCGCGCCCGCCGCACCAGTCCTTTCGAGCTTGGGAAGCGCACGCGTCCCAGCAGCCAGAACATCCCCGCCAGTTCCGTCATCGGAATGGCCACACCGGCAATCAGCACGACCACACCGAACTGCCAGTAGCCGCGATCCGCAAGCAATTGCACGGTGCCGAAGACGGTGTGCTCCAGGAACGCGGTGAGCTGCTGGTTGACCATGACCGATCCGGCATACGCGGGGAAGCAGAGCGGGATGGCCGCGCCGATCGCCGCTACCGCCGGAATCCAACGCGGCGCGATGCGATGATCGAGCGTCTCGCCGCATCGCGGACAGGCATTGCCCGAGCGCGCCGAGGCCAGCGTCATCTCGCAAACATCGCACGAGACGGCGCTCACAGGCATCACGGCCGGCGGATCGGGCAGGATCGCGTTCCACACGGCGCGCCGGTCGAGCAGCCGGTCAGCGACCAGCGACAGAAACGCGACGAAGACATACGTCCACGCGCCGATCCCGATTTCCACCGACGCGGAGATGGAGGCGCGAAAGTACGCCACGACGCCGGCGATGACGACGACGTCCGTCAAACTCCACAGCCGCAACTCCTCGCTCCAGCGGAACAGCTGCCCCCGATTCGGAATCGGCCACCCAAACCGCAGCGAGCCGAAGACGATCACCTGCAGCAGCGCGCGAATCATCGGAAAGAGGAATGCGAAAAAGAGGAAGCCGAACGCGAACGGAAACCACACCTCGCTGTAGATGACCGGTACGCTCGTCACCAGCCGGCTTTCGCCGTAGACGAGATGTTTGATCGTCGAGGCCATCAGCGGCAGAAACACCGCCGGAGGCAGCAACACGAAAATCGCCGCCGCCAACGCAAAACTCGCATCGATCCCCGCCCCCGCCCGCCGCGCCAGCACCCGATCGCATCGATGACACTCCGCCACGCCCGGCCCAGTCAGCTCCGGAACAACCTGCGTACTTCCGCAGTCCGCGCAAGTGATGGTCACGCCTTCCACAGCGGGGTGAGCGGTGCAAGGAGGATTCCTGCGAAGGCTTTCGCGCGGCCGCCGCGACGAGGACGGTACAATCCCGCCCTACCGTCCGCCACCGTTCCTTCGGAGAAAACACATGAGACTCATTCGGATCGCGATCGCACTCCTCGCAGTTGCTCCCGCGCTTTCAGCGCAGCCCTTTGGCCAATACCTGCGACTGCAGGGCGACCCGCAAAGCGGCTACATCGAAGTCCCGCACGACACGCTGCTCGACACGCCTGCGATGACTGTCGAGGCGTGGGTTTCGGTTCGGGACGCACACGGCGGAGCCTGTTCCTCGATCGCCGGAAAGCAATGGACCACGGCATGGTGGCTCGGCGTCTGCGGCACGACGATGCGCAGCTATTTCAACGGCAGCCAAAGCGTCACGGATGGCGGCACCATCCCGCCCGACGTCTGGGTCCACATCGCAGCGACAACGGATGGGACGACACGCCGGCACTACATCAACGGAAATCTCGTCCACGAAACCTTGGAGACTACTCCGCGCTCGACCTCGAGGTCGACGGTTGCATTCCGCATCGGCAGCGATGTGTCCTATACCTTTACTGTCGAAGGAGGCATCGACGACTTACGCATCTGGACCGTGGCACGGACACAGGATCAGAT
>JBAVBF010000842.1:0-1628 GCA_049586115.1 Thermoanaerobaculia bacterium
GGCGGGGAAGTGGAATGTCTACGAGATCACGGCAAAGGGGCCGCATCTCACCATCGTGCTGAACGGGCAGAAGACCGCCGACGTCGACGACTCCAAGCACGTCAACGCCGGACCGTTCGCCCTGCAATATGGTTCAGGCGTGGTCAAGTTCCGCAAGGTGCAGATCAAGCCGCTGTGATTTGCGGCAATCGCTTTATCGGATGCGAAGATCACCTTGTAACTTGAACATTGCCGACTCTGCTAAGATTGGCAATGCGGTGGCAGGCGGGAGACCGGCGCACCTGAGGGACACCAAGCCCGTGGGAGAGCGAGGGTCTTCGCCTGCCGTTCCATCGAACCCGAACAGTCGCTTGGGCCGCTCGCGAAGCCCGCTTGCGCAAGGATGGGATCAGATGGACGCAATTTTTGTTGGCATTGACGTATCGAAAGACCGGCTGGATGTCGCAGTGCATCCGATCGGTGAGAGCTTTTTTGTCAGCCGCACGGGTGCGGGTATCGATGAGTTGAGCCAACGGCTGAAGGCGATGTCGCCGAAGGTCGTGGCGGTCGAGGCGACGGGAGGCTTTGAGACGGTGGTTGCGGCGGGCCTTGCCGGGGTCAACTTGCCGGTGGTGGTGGTCAATCCGGCTCAGGTGCGAGCTTTTGCCAACGCGCTCGGCAAACGCGCCAAGACCGACCCGATCGACGCCGCGGTGATCGCGCACTTTGCCGAGGCGGCAAAGCCACAGGTTCGCCAATTGCCTGACGAGACCACGCGGATGCTTGCCGATCTTGTCGCTCGAAGGCGCCAGATCGTCGAGATGATCGCGGCGGAAAGCCAGCGCGCACGTCGCCTCACCAGTGCTCGCTTGAAGAAGAGTATCGTCCGGCTGCGCAAGGCACTCGAGAAAGAGTTGGCAGATCTGGACGGGGAGATCAGCGATCACGTGCGAGGTTCGCCAGCCTGGGCCGAGAAAGAAGATCTGCTCGCCTCCGTGCCTGGCATCGGACCGACCATCGCACGTTCCCTGATCGCCGAGCTGCCGGAACTCGGGTCGCTCGACCGCCGGCAAATCGCGGCCCTCGTGGGGCTTGCACCCTGGACCCGGCAGTCCGGCCAATGGCGAGGCAAAAGCTTCATCGGCGGCGGCCGGGCCAACGTGCGGCGGGTCCTGTTCATGGGCGCCATGGTAGCCGCGCGCTTCAACCCGACGCTCAAGCTGTTCCGTGACAGGCTCGTTGCTGCCGGCAAACCCAAACTCGTCGCCATCATCGCTGTTGCACGAAAACTGCTCACCATCCTCAATGCGATCTTGCGAGACAAATCCCCATGGCAGCTCAAAAACGCTTGACCAGAAAGACAGTCGCTCTCCCCGTGAAGGACGGGGAGAGGTGAAGAATCTCATCGCGCCACGTGTGCGGACACCGCGAGCCATTTGCCGTTCTGCCTCGCCCAACAATCGGTGTAGCGGCCGTGCGCCGGCTGGCCGTCCGCGTTGGTGTAGCTGGTCTGTGCGTGGATGATGGCGAAATCGCCGAGAATGCGAATCTTGACGTCCTCGGCCTTCAGCCCCTTGATCTTCACCGGGATCGCGGTCTGCTTCAGGAAAGCGTCGCGGTCGACCAGGCTCTTGTCGGGGTTGGTGCAG